>CACXVH010000005.1 GCA_902771095.1 uncultured Pseudomonadota bacterium | reverse complement strand
ATTCCCGCGGCAAGATATTTCTTAACACTTTTTTCAAAGGTATACGACATTTAATTTTTTTATTATTATTTGATACAGTTTTATCAAAATCTGTTTCTGATTTTAAATTTTTAATATATTGTGCTTTTTTTCCTTCTGGATGGAGAAAATCGTGTTCTTTTTCAAGAATCTTTTGAACATCTTTCATATTTTTGCCATTTGTTGCTGTTTATCTGCCCCCACAATATCACAAAGACAGAATTTGTCAACCGCTTTTTGTATTTTTCTTGATTTTATATCCGAAAACAAATATTATTGTCGCGTAAATATTAAAGGATTTTTATAATATGGTAAAAGTGAAAGAAAAAATCGCAGATAAACCTGCGCATGAAAATGATAATAACGATGAAAAAATATATTTTATGGCTCTTGGCGGACTGGAACATGTCGGTCAAAATATGTATATCTATAAATACAAGGGCAAATATTTAATTGTTGATTGTGGTATGGGTTTCTTGGAAGAAGAAATCGGTGCTGGCGATGTTCAATACTGTGATACAACTTGGCTTGAAAAGCATAAAAAAGATGTCGTTGCCTTTGTTATGACACATGGTCACGAAGACCATATTGGCGCATTAAAATACATTTGGCCAAAGTTTAGGAAACCAATCTATTGCACGCGTTTTCCTGCGGAAATTTTGCGAAGAACATTCGATGGCTTGGAAATGGATTATAATCCAGAAAAAGATATTATTGAATTTGATGCGGCGGGTACTGAATTAAATCTGGATCCATTTGTTGTTGAAACTTTTCATGTTTCCCACTCTATTCCAGAGGCACAAATGTTAATCATAAAAACACCAGCGGGGAAAATTTTACACACTGGGGATTGGACTTTTAATGATGATAACCCGATAGAACCAGGAACAGATTATGCAAGATTAAAGGAAATCGGTTCTGACCCTGCCCTTTTGGCTTGCGTTTGTGATTCTACATCATCTGAAAGACAGACACCACAAACAACAGAGATTCAGGTTCGTGATGCGCTGACTGAAGTCATGAAAAAAGCCCCAGGACGTGTATTTGTGACCGGTTATTCTAGAAGTTTAGCGCGCATCAAGATGTTCGCTGAGGCAGCACATGCCGCGGGACGAGTTGCCGCAATTAAAGAACGCAGCAATCCAAATCCTGTGCCTTATGTCGGGCTTCCTGAATTCCGTGAAATTGGTATCGAATATGGATACCTTAACCAAAATGATGTTTTAACATTTGAAGAAATCAAAGATTTGCCTGCAGAAAAACAAGCGGTATTTTTAACTGGTTCCCAGGGCGAAAAGTATGCTATGTTGACGCGTCTTTGCAACGGCCATGTCAAAGAATTAAAACTATTACCAACTGATACTGTGGTGTTCAGCGCAATTATTATTCCTGGTCGCGAACAAGATGTTTCTTATCTTTATAACAAATTGGCACGCATGGGTATCAAAACATATACTATATTTGATACAGATCACATTCACGCAAGCGGACACGCGGGTCGCCCTGAATTCGAAAAATTCTATGACATGGTCCATCCCCAGGTTTCTATCCCAATGCACGGGGAATATATATCTGAAATGTTAAATGGAAAAATGGCAATGGAACGCGGTGGTGCAAAACATATGATGATTGTTCATAATGGCGATATGATTGCATTAAAAGATGGTGAAGAACCATATGTATGCGAATCTATACCAACTGGATTTGTTGTTATGGAGGGCGAAACAGAACGAAGTGCCGATGACCAGGTATACAAAAACCGCAAGAAAATCGCATCAAACGGCGCAATATTCGTCACATTGCCAATTGACAAGAAAGGTTTCTTGAAAGGCGTTCCAGAAGTTTCAAGCGCTGGTATCTTTGAATCTGATGATACAGGTTTTATGAAACGTCAAATTCAAATTGAAATCACTAATGCGATTGATAAATTAACAAAAACAGAACGCAAAAATCACGATAACTTACACAAAGCGGTTCAAGTGGCATCGAACAAGGTTATACGCGCGGCACTTGGCGCAGATAAAAAACCACAATACAATGTTCATTTTGTGATGAAATAAAAACCGCCCCAAACGGGGCGATTTTTTATATGTAAAAAGCATTTGACACAAACGCACGAATTTTTTTATGATGTGTGCAAAGGAAGAGAAAGTATAGTGTCATCATTTTTACACTTTTTATGTAATATTATCCCAACATGTGTTTTTGTATCTCTGATGTTTGGCATACAATTATCGGCACAAGCCGCCGCAAATTGTTCAACAGGATATAAAACTCAAACAAATCCTTTTTCGCGTTGGGCGGGTTGTGATATTGCACAGAACGGGAATGGTATCACAACTTCTTCATCAAATGGGGAATGGAGTGCCGGATTTGATTTTGGTGACTTTATTGCTATAAAAGGTAATGCATATTGTTTACAAGAACAATATCCTATGCCTTCACAAAAGGTTTGCGATGAAAACACTTTCCATATATCTGAAAATGTTGATACAACAAAGACAGGTTCAACATGTTGGTGTAAAGTTACCGCATGGCAACCCTTCACAGTATCAAGAGATGCACCATTTCAGGAAATAGATGCAAATTACATTCAAATGCCTGTTGATAATAATGAACCGTGCACTTTGCAGGCCTGTGGTTATATATGTGCTTCTGTTGGGGATACTTCGGCAGCTCTTATTGGGTTATACTATAAAACTGCTGGATTGCGTGCCACAATTTACAAATCTGTAAAACAATGTTCACCAGATGATCAATTAACTTGTGATGAAATTGGATACACATTACAAGATAATGAATGCAAACCAATAATGTATACCATTACTTACAAGGACAAGGATGGTAATACAATAACTGAGTTTGAAAATTCTGTTGCTACAACATACACCATCGAAAGTGAAACAATAACATTACCAACGCCATCTGCCCCAGAAGGTATGGAGTTTGTTGGCTGGTATTATAATGCTGAATTTAGTGGCGATGCCGTTGAACAAATCGCAACAGGTTCAACGGAAGACAAAGTTCTATATGCTAAATTTACTGAAACCGAAACACCGATAGTTGTGCCAGGATCTGAATGTGAGCCAGGTTATTATTTACCTCAAGATTCTGATACCTGTGCAATATGCGAAGAAAATAATTATTGTGTTGGTGGAGCAAATCCTATTATGCAACCTTGCCCCACTGGATTGGTATCACCCACAGGAACAATTTCTTCCGATAATTGCGGTAAAAAAATGTTGGTTGGCAAAGATGTTCTTTATCTGACCCAGAAACAGCAAACTACACCTGCCCTGGCGGTCAAAATAGATGGCAAAGTATACTATGCAAAAACAACACCTTTGTCCCAAATAGAACAACCAGCAGGACATTTTTTAAGAACCAGAATTGATGGTGTTGAATATTCTATACATGATAACACAGTTCAAAGGAGAAAATAATGCTGAAAAAATTGATATATTTATTGCCTTTTTGTTTTGTGGTTAGCGCTGTCGCGGCACCAAGCACTGCGTTGTTAGGTAAAAACAAACCCAGTGTTACTGTTGCAAAACCTGTCGCAACTGCACAAAAAAATCAAACTGTAATAAAATCAAATACTGCGAGAGTTGCTAAAAATTTAGAAGTTTCTAAACCAAACACAGATTTATCTAACACTTCTGCCAGATTCCCATCGATAAAGCCCAAAAACAAAATTATTGGGACAACTCAAAACATCAACACTAATACTAATACCAATACAAACGCAAATCCTGTATCTGGTAATATATCAGGAAGCGACTTTAATTCACTGGTTCAAAGAGTAGAAAGATTAGAAACAAATAATGCTAATGTCATTACAGCCATTGTTGAAAACGGTTCAGGACCATATGTTAATGATGTAAAGAAGGACGGTAATAAATTAAATGTCAAAAAAACCAATCTGTTGTATGC
Source organism: uncultured Pseudomonadota bacterium (assembly GCA_902771095.1). Taxonomy (GTDB): domain Bacteria; phylum Pseudomonadota; class Alphaproteobacteria; order Rs-D84; family Rs-D84; genus Enterousia. The sequence goes on along the minus strand of CACXVH010000005.1, from coordinate 68,599 downwards.
CCCGATTAAAAACGCCAGTGGTCAAACTGTTTCTGACAATGCAGAAATATGGATTATAAAGTAAAATGTTTCAAAAAAAGTAAAAACCGCCCTAAACGGGGCGATTTTTTCTTGCATTTCTTAAAAAAATATGTAGAATATGCCTCGCTGGATAACCAGAACTGATTAATCGACGGTGTCTTTTGGTCCCGTTTGAGATAAGGATTCTGATGAAAGTTCGGCACAATAAAAAAACCAAAACAAAAGGATAAAATTATGGCAAGAGCTGGTGCAAAACGTAGCACTCGTAAATTAAAGATTGGCCGCTCATTGGGTTGCAATCTTTGGGGTCAGGCAAAATCCCCATTTAACAAAAGAAAATATAAACCTGGTCAACATGGACCAACTTCACGTGGGTCTTCTTCGTCTGATTACGCAAAACAGATGCGCGCGAAACAGACATTAAAAGGTTATTATGGTAATATCGGCGAAAAAAAATTCTATGCCTATTACAAAGAAGCAGATAATATGAAAGGCGACACACCAGATAATTTGATTGGTTTGTTGGAAAGACGCTTGGATGCAGTTGTATATCGTTCTAAATTGGCACCAACAGTGTTTTCTGCCCGTCAATTGGTCAGCCATGGACACATTTATGTCAATGGAAAACGCGTTAAAATTGCTTCTTACCGCGTAAATCCTGGCGATGTTATCACGGTAAGCGAAAAAGCAAAACAAATGCCTTTGGTGGTGTTGGCACTTGAATCTGGCGAACGCAACACCCCAGATTATATCACTGTGGACAGCAATGCTTTCACAGCAACATATACTCGTGTTCCGGCATTTGAAGACGTTCCATATCCTGTGCAAATGTTCCCAGAATTGGTCGTTGAATTCTATTCCAGATAATAAAAAACGGAACAGATTTAAAATCCCACGCATTTGTGGGATTTTTTTTATTGAAATCGCAACGGCAAAAGTGTTATTATTCGTATAATAAAAAAGGCAAAAAATGACTGATGAAAAAATTGTTTTAACAGGTATCAAACCAACTGGCACGCCACATATTGGAAACTATATTGGGGCTTTGCGACCATTGATTGACATGTCGCAAAACCATAAGACATTTATGTTCATCGCAGATTTACACGCGTTAAACAGTATACATGATGCCAAAGAAATAAAACAACATACTTATGAAATTGCTGCGCTGATGATTACAATGGGATTAAATCTTGAAAACACTATTTTGTTCCGTCAATCAGATATCAATGAAATATACCAATTAACCGAATTTTTAATGAATGTTACACCAAAGGGATTGATGAACCGCGCACATTCATATAAAGCGATGATTGAAAAAAACACAGAAACTGGGGTAGATATAGATTCTGGGGTTAATATGGGATTATATACTTATCCTGTTTTAATGGCGGCTGATATTTTGCTTTATAATTCTGATATTGTTCCTGTTGGCAAAGACCAAAAACAACATGTGGAATTCGCACGCGATATTGCTGGGTATTTTAACAATATTTATGGTGAAACTTTCAAATTGCCAGAACCAATAATCGGTGAAGATTGTGGTTTAATTCCTGGGCTGGACGGTCGCAAGATGAGTAAATCTTATGACAATACCATTCCCCTACTTTGCCCAAGCAATGAATTAAAAAAGAAAGTTATGCGTATTATCACAGATTCCAAAACACCCGAAGAATCAAAAAATCCGGACGAATCTACGATATTTCAGATGTATTCGCACTTTGCGAGCGCTGATGAAATTGCGGCATTGCGTAAACGGTTTTTAGACGGCGGTATGGGATACGGCGAAGCAAAAACGATATTATTTGAAAAAATTGATTCTGTGTTAAGTGAACCACGCAAAAGATACGAATATTTAATGACTAATCCATCTGAAATTGATGCGATATTAAACCAAGGTGCAGAACGCGCACGCGTTGTGGCGGCGCGCACACTGACCAAAGTGAAAAAGAAAATGTTGGGTTGAAAAAATGAAAAGAACACTTGCATTAACAACTGTTATCATCGGAACTGCAGCTATACTAGATTTGATTTTTGGTGTATTTGAAAAACCAAAGGAAGTTCGAAAAATAAATGTAAGCGGAGAATGTTTGACTTCTGTTCCAAAAGACAGAACAGCGATTACTTTACGGGTCACAACATTGGATAAAAATGCCGCAACCTCTATGCGTTTGGCTACCGAAAAAATGGCGCAAATCACTGATTATCTGAAAACAATCGATGTTAAAATGCAGACGACTGAATTTAATTCTTATGAAAAAACCAGATGGAATCGCGCATTAGAGCAAGATGAAAATTTAGGGACAGAAACACGAATCGCGGTTGAAGTTTCTGCATCAAATCCAGAATTAATTGAATCTGTATTGAATAAATATGCAGGGCAAGAAAATGTTTATACCGAAAATTTCCGTATGTTCACAAGTTCTGAGGCATTAAAACCAGTAATGGATAAATGTCTTGGCGCAGCTGTTATTGATGCACGCGCACGCGCAAATGCTCTGGTTGTGGACGATGGATTAAAAGCGGGCAAATTATTAAATGTATCTTATGGAAACATTTCTTATAACGAAAGACCTGTTGCTAATTACAGGGTAATGAGCGCGAAAATGGCTATGGGTGCAATGGAAGAATCTATGGACACTGGTGGCAGTTTGGTTTCCAAAGATACAGAAATCACCGTCACTGTATCTGCAACTTTTGAAATAAAATGAACGAAATAATTGCTGAGTTTACAGATTATTTGTTGAATACGAAAAATTATTCAACACATACTGCAACGGCATATGAAACTGATATTCGTGATTTTATAAAATTTGTTACGCGTTTTAGCGATGCCGCAGAATTGAACGATATTGCACGCGCCGATACTTTTGCTTTTCGTGGCTGGCTTGCAGACCGTGCAAAGCGCAAATTAACACATAAATCAACTGCACGGGCTTTATCTTCTTTGCGGACTTTCTATAAATGGCTTGGGCGATATAAAAATATTCAAAATGATGCGATTGGTCTTATATCTTCACCAAAGGTCGAACGCAAATTATCAAAAGCAATTGAAACCACAGATGTTTCTGATATGCATGGTGCAATTCGCGCAATAGATATGAACGAACCATGGATTGCGGCACGCGATTGGGCGCTGGTGGTTTTGATTTTTGGATGTGGTCTGCGTATAAGCGAAGCATTATCGTTAAAAAACCGCGATGTTATGGGCGCACCAGAATCTTTGCGTATAATTGGCAAAGGGAACAAAGAACGCATCGTTCCTGTATTGCCCGCAGTAAACACAGCGATTGAAAAATATATAAAAATCAACCCATATGGCAATCGTGATAACGACCCGTTGTTTCGCAGTATCCGCGGATTACCAATGTCACCACGGATGGCAGAAAAAGTGATTGAGAATTTGCGCCATTATTTACAATTGCCAGATTATGTGACACCACATGCTTTGCGACATACTTTTGCTACCGCCCTGCTTGCTGGTGGTGCGGATTTACGAAGTTTACAAGAATTATTGGGACACGCATCATTGTCAACAACGCAATTGTATACCAAGGTTAATATGGCAGAAATTATGGATGCATATAAACACGCACATCCATTAGCAAATAGCGATGATTAAAAAACCGCCAATTTGGCGGTTTTTTTTAATTATTTTTTCCAGAAAGCAAATCCAGAACGTTTTTCCTTGTGTTCTTCCCTAGATTTTCTTTCTTCACGTGCGCGTCTGCGTTCTGCGCGCCGTTCATGAAATCTTCTTGCGGCTTCTTCATCCCTTTGAATCAATTTCAATGTTGTGACAGACAATTTACCATTTCTTACTTCTTCTTCGAATTCGACAATATCGTTTTCATTCAAGAAACGAATATCTGCTGCTTTTAATGCCGAAGAGTGAACGAATACATCATCTGTATTTCCATCTTCATTTGGTGTATCTGGTGCAATAAAACCAAAGCACTTTTTACTATTATACCATTTAACCTTTCCTTGACGCATAATTTAATCCTTTCCTATGCTTGTTATAGTTATTGTATACCCCATCAATAACTTAGTGTTATTTTACAACTATTCCACACAAAAACGCAAGTGAATATAATAGGAAAAACGATACACTACTTTTTATAATATCGCTGCAATTCTTTCATAATAAATTCAAAGAATTTACCAGCCATTGTATCTGTTTTTACATTCCAATCAGCATGAGAATAAGGCATTGCAGCAACAAGAATAAACCGCGCCATCCATCTAAAAATTCGAATTTCTTGGTCACGCGTTAATTTTGCTGGCGCATTTTCGACATAAAAAACTTCGTTTTCCACAGCAGTATCAACCTTTCTCATAATAATATCGACAATTTTTTGCGGATAATACACAGTGAATATTTTCGGGAACCCTTCGAACAACATATCTTCGTTACCATCACTGTATAAAATATTCCAACCAATTCTGTCAAATAATCCTTCGACACAATCACATATCATAAGATTGTATGTTTTGACACCTTCGATATGCAAACTTTCTGTATGCATTGATACAGATGCCACAGTATTCGCTTTCTTACTTTTTTTATTTTCGACACCACGCGCTTTTTCATAAGCCATATTAGTTCTGTGTTCATATTCAAAAAAAGTTCTAACCTGACAAATAATTTCCATTGGGATTATTTTGCCATCGCGACCAATGTTTATAATTAACTTTGCGTCCCTGTATCCGCGTGGATTTGTGATGTCAAAAAATTTATCGCGCACAGCAATAATTTTATCAGGCCACATCTTGCTTATGCGTTCAATAAATGTTCGTGCCTGGGGCACCAAATCAAACAAACATTTTATACGCCACACATCTTCCAAACGTGCATAAGGTGTCCGAATTTTATCCAAAGCACGCACAAGATTTGCCGCAATCTTTTGATGTCTGCACCCAATTATACCAAGCACTGTGGACGAAGCATCTGTAATAAAAGATTTTGAAAACACTTCCACAATTTTATCGTGCACCGCCTGGGCAGCTGCAACGCGTTCTGTCTTTGAAATCACATTATATGCGGTTTGTGCAACTTCATTGATATAATCTTTGTAATATTTCCCAGTGATTTTATCCACCGCGCGTGAAACACTTTTTTGCGCACCAACAATAACTGTAACAATTGATGACACAGCCAAATCTATTTTGTGTCCCTGGGTTGATACGAAAAATTGATTACGCATTGGGTCTGCATCCAGACGATGATTCACCACATATGGTTCCAACGGATTAATATCTGGAATAGTTATTGGTGTATGTAATGCTGTATCTTTCTCATAATCATAAACATGCACAGCTGCCTTTGGCGCACCAAAACATTTACCGATAGACATAAATACTTCGCGAAACCAATTCATAGAATCAGAATAAAGGTTTGTTAAATATTTATGTGTCGCTTCATCAATACGACCAGATTTTAACGCATTATCCAAATATTCTAGATTTTCTTCATCGTGTAATTTGGTCGTGGCAACAACATCTTTGGCAGGCGGCATTTTTTAACCTTTTATTTCATCATTGGGAACAAGATTACATCGCGCAAAGTTGGCTGGTCAAAAACAATACATGCCAATCTGTCAATACCGACACCAACACCAGAAATTGGTGGAAAACCATGTTCCATTGCGCGAACGAAATCGTTATCTGGGTTAAATGCTTCTTCGTCACCATCAGCAATATTTTTTGCTTGTTCTTCAAAAGCATGTAATTGTTGAATTGGGTTTACCAACTCGGAATAACCTTTGCTTAATTCTGCACCAGCAACCAATAATTGATACATATCCAAACATCTGTCGTCCTTATCATTGTGACGCGCCAATGGCACCATATATGTTGGATAGTTATAAAGGAAAGTCGGCTGAATAATCTTGTCACGAATCTTGCGTTTATAAACATAATCAACCAGTGTCGGCAAAGATTTTAAATCTTCCAATTCAGACATCGGGAACATACCCTCATCAACCAATTTTTGGCGCAAAGTATCAACATTGTCAAAATCCAAAATATTGCACCCGAAAAATTCGTTCATTTTCGCAGTGTAATCAATCATTTCATATTTTGAAAAATCTAACTTGGTCCCTTGGTATTCAATCTGTAATGTTCCACGTGCTTTTTGAATCAGATTTTGAACCAAAGCCCATGTAAATTCAATGTTCTTTTTATAATCCCAATATGCTGCATACCATTCAATCATTGTGAATTCTTGCAGGTGCATTGCATCCATACCCTCATTACGGAAATCTTTGGCAACCTCATAAACCTTGTCAAAGCCGGCACCAATCGCTTCCTTTAAAAACAATTCTGGGGAAATACGCAGCTGAAAATCAACATCCAACGCATTATGGTGCGTCATAAATGGTCTTGCCGCAGCACCAGAAGCAACATTTTGCATAATTGGGGTTTCAATTTCCAAGAACCCATGTTCATTCATAAATTCACGCAAATTCTGGGTCATTTTGAAACGACCAAGCAACGCATTTCTGGAATCAGGATTAGAAATTACATCCAAATATCTCTGGCGATAACGCGTTTCCATATCTGTCAGCCCGTGATACTTTTCAGGCAAAGGACGCAAGGCCTTGGACAATATAACATATTTCGACACACGCACAGTTAATTCGCCCGCAGTAGTGTGGTAAAGTGTACCGGTAATTCCAATAAAATCCCCAAGGTCTACATTGGCTTTCATAAACTTATAATTATCTTCGCCCAATTCTTCGCGGGACATAGAAAATTGAATTTCACCTTCGATATCATAAATGCGACCAAACATTAATTTGCCCAACCAACGAAGCGCTGTAACACGACCAGCCAACACCACAGGCGTTTCATCAGCCAATTCGCGCGCATCTTTGATAGTATGAGAACGTTCAAATTTATCTTTCCAAACGACACCATCGCGTTTTTTAATATTTTCAACCTTTTGTAATCTGGCCTGTAATTCGTTTGTAGATATATTTGTGTTTTCTGACATTTCTGTTTCCTTTTTTGGTTTATTATAAAAAAACGGACACATAAAAGATGCGTCCGTCAAATTTGTTTGATGGTCGCACCCTTAATTGTAAGATTTTTTTATCAATTTCAAGGTTTATCCCCGTCTTTGTTTTACCCCGTATATATTACAGTATTATTTTACAAAAGCAAATGTTTTTTATCCTATACTGAATATTTTTCAAAGACCTTGTTTAACTGGTTATGCACCTGGATAATTGTTGCGCACTTTGACATATGCTTTACCGATGTGGCACCAATATAAGTGCAACAAGATGCGATTCCGCCGTTAATGTCTTGCAAAATCTTATCTATGGAACCGGTATATGGTATCAACAATTCGCGCCCTTCGGATGTTTTATAATTGCACATACCACCGGCAAATTTATTATTCGCATATTCCGAAGACATACCATAATATTGCTTGAAATATTTTGTTTGAATTACATGTTTATTATCAACAATTTCATTTGTTTCAAAATGCTTTTCTATTGTTTCGCCTTCGGCTTCGTCTGTTCCAGCAAACATTCCGCCCGCCATCACAAAATCGGAATTCAAACAAAATGCTTTGCATATATCGCCAATATCAACAATACCACCATCTGCACAAATGTGTCCACCGACAGAATGTGCAATATCCGCACATTCCAAAATCAATGATACCATTGGTGTTCCACATCCCGTTTGCTTACGCGTTAAACACGCAGAACCACTGCCAATACCACATTTAATAATGTCTGCATAATCCAATAATTTAAGACATATATCCCCACTGGCAATATTTCCAGCCATAATCACAGCATCTGGAAATTCACGACGCACACGCGCCAAAACATCCAATGCCTTTTGAATATAAAAATTAGGGGCATCAATACAAATATTACGCGGCGATTTCCAATCGTATTGTGATTCCAGTTCTTTTAATTTTTTTATTTCATCATCAATATTTTTTAACCCGATTGTTATGAATAAATTATCAAGTGGGATATTTTCGCGCCGTGCGTTTGAAATAAAGCCCCCTATTTCTTCCACAGTATAATGTTTATGAAGTGTTGCAAACATCCCCTTAGACAACAGTTTTTTAGCAACTTTGAAATTACCAACTGTCGCCATATTAGCATTAAACACCCCAAGGCCAGTGCGTGTTTGCCCATGTTTGAATTTGAAAATTCGCTGTAAAATTACATCTTTTCTGGAATTAAGGTTTATACCCATTTTTGGTCTTATTAAAATATCAGAATAATCAAGATTAATTTCATGTAATATCTGTGTCATAAAAAGCTCCTTTGCACATGTGATTATAGCCCAAACCAAAGTAGTATTTCAATAAATTAAATAACAATAAAAAACACTTGCATTGTGTAAAAAAGTATGTCAGAATAACCCCACATGCGGGCGTAGCTCAGTTGGCTAGAGCGCAACCTTGCCAAGGTTGAGGTCGTGGGTTCGAGCCCCATTGCCCGCACCAAAATTTTAAAAGACATCCGGAAGGATGTTTTTTTTATTTTGTCGGCAATTTTATTCAAAAAAAACACCGCCCAAACGGGCGGTGTTTATATGGTCTTTTATATTTCAATTAAAACCATTTCCATGGTTGGAAAGCACTAAGCAGTCCCATAGCAGTGCGTTTGTCTGCAATTGTGTGACCACAGCGCGGACATACCAAGAACGGTTTTAAGAACGCATTAACCTTGCTGAACGCGAACATCCAAATAATAAACCCAGCAACCCATGCAGCTATCACCAATCCCCAAGCGACATAACCGAAATATTTGTTAACCGTATTGGTCAAAATTTGGACAACACCCAAATTAGATTTTTCCAAATCATTATAGATTTTTACTGCCACAGGCCAAGAAGACGGACGCCATGGATATACATGTTTAATACCATAATTGGTTAACAAAGTTGTCCCCAATCCCCCAGAATTTTTATCCAGTTGTTTTTTGATGGCTTCATCAATCATTTTATCAACTTCGATTTGAGAAACCTTTACCAATTCTGTTTTAACAGAATCAAGTTTTTTGTTCACTTGGTCTGCCACAGCATCAACCTTGGCAATGCCTTTATCAGCTGTTGCAACTGCTTTATTCGCTTGATCAACTGCTTTATCAACACCACCTGTCTTAATACCCAATTTATTTGCAAACCCAGCCAAAGCAGAAACTTTTTCTGTTTCTTGTTTAACTTTGTTTGTTTGTTCTTTTGCCTTGGCAGTGGTATCTGTCACCTTGCCAACCTGATTTTCAACAATTTTCACCTTTTCAATTGCAACACCAATTGGTTTTTCAAGGTTGATAGCATCTTTGATTCCTGCCAATAATTTTTCATATTGTTCAACAATATTTCTTTGCAAATCAAAGAACATTGATACAACCATTGACTTTTTAATTGGACCCGCATAAGTGTTTTTTACATGCAACGGGAACCAAGCAACAAATATCAACCATATAACCGATATAATCGCAAATGTGCGCTTAGTCACCTTAATCACAGATGTTTTTTTGGCGACAGTTTTTGCGCCACCGCGATCAATTACTTCTACTTCTTTTCTTGCCATAATTTTTCCCTTTTTAATCAATGTTTATTAAAAACAAGATGGCCAATTCAAAGCGACATAACAGATATAAATACCAAGTGTTATGAAAAATACAGACCATGACATTTTTGTATATTTGCTTTCTTTTGGTAAAAGAATTGCGAAAACAAACATAGCGATTATCAAGGCAAGCCATATTTCAAAAGAAAACCAAGGTGTTCTTAGCGGTAAAAAAGCCCGCATAGACATACTGCCCAAGGCGGCACATTTTACAGGGACTGTTCCTTTGAATCCCGCCCAAATAATACCAAAATAAGACGCAACAAATGCGACAACCGACCATAACAATGTTTTAAAATATTTGTTCATTATGTTTCTCCTTTTGTTTTTACACACATAATGATACAAAAATTATCAAACAGATTTCAATAGTTTTTTATCTTTGGTTGTCGTTTATAAAACCATCAATAATTTTTTCATTAGCGGCAAATAATGCTTGATAGTTTTTGTTTGTTAAATTTACTTCTATAATCTGTTCAACTGTGTCATGAAATATTTCCGCAGAATCTTTGTTTTTAAACGCATGTATTTCACGGGTAGCATTCATATTGTATGAATTTGAATTTTTATCCATTTTCAAACAAGCCAAAGTAAACACAAATGCAAATTTGCTGTCTGTGTTTTTTGTGACAGCCAAATATATTTTGTCATCCATACTTAATGTTAAATCTGGTTTATTATTGTTGTTCATCTTTATTTTCCTTTATGTATTTTTTAATAAATTCATCTTTAAATTCTTTGAAACGCCCTTGCTCTATGGAATCGCGAATATCGCGCATCAAATCTTGATAGAACCATAAATTATGCTGGGTCAATAATGTTGCACCCAATATTTCATTACACTTAACCAGGTGATGAATATAAGCACGCGATAATTTACAAGCCGGACATCCACATTTATCATCAATTGGATTTTTATCATCTGTAAACCTGGCATTTCGCATATTCAATGTTCCATGTCTTGTAAATGCCTGGGCTGTGCGTCCTGCGCGCGTAGGCATAACACAATCAAACATATCAACACCGCGTTCAACCGCCCCCAATATATCAAGCGGTGTTCCAACACCCATCAAATATCTTGGTTTATCGTCTGGCAAATGCGGTGTGGTTGTTGCAATCATATCAAACATAACAGATTGAGGTTCCCCGACGGCCAGTCCACCGATTGCATAACCATCAAAACCAATTTCTGTTAAAGCTTTTGCAGATTTTTCCCGCAAATCTTTGAAATCAGCGCCTTGAACAATACCAAAAATTCCGTAACCATCACGGTCAATAAAGGCTTCCTTGCTGCGCCGTGCCCAACGCGTCACCATATCAACATTTTTTTCAGCCCTTTCGCGCGTTGTTGGTAAATGCAAACACTCGTCCAAAACCATTGTTATATTGGAATCAAGTTGATGTTGAATATGAACACTATCTTCGGGGCGCATAAAATGTTTTATTCCGCCATCAATATGCGAAGTAAATTCTACACCTTCTTCTTTCATTTTTACTAGATTAGAAAGCGACATAACTTGAAAACCACCACTGTCTGTTAAAATCGGTCCGTGCCAACCGCTGAATTTATGCAGACCGCCCATTTTTTCAACTAAATCACCACCTGGGCGCATCATCAAATGATAAGTGTTTCCAAGAATTACTTGGGTACCAGTTGCGGCAACCTGTTCCATGGTAAGCGCTTTGACTGTGGCTGCCGTCCCCACCGCCATAAACGCAGGTGTTTCGAAATCGCCATGCGCTGTATGAACACGACCACGCCGCGCATTACCATCAACAGAAATTAAATCAAATTTTAACGACATTTACACATCCTTTTTAAAAAGCAAACAGCAATCACCATAACTGAAAAATCTGTATTTTTCGGCGACAGCATGTGCATATGCGGTTTTCATTTCGTCAAGTCCTGCAAAAGCAGATACCAACATAAATAATGTTGATTTTGGCAAATGAAAATTAGTCAACAACACATCCACCGCACCAAATTTATATCCCGGTGTAATAAATATATCAGTCGTTTGGCAAATTGGCGCAACACGATGATTACCATCCGTCAATCTATGTGCGCTTTCCAAGGTGCGCAAAGATGTTGTTCCAACTGCGATTACACGTTTTGCATTGTTTATAATTTCCGCTTGTTCTGGTGTAATACAGCACCACTCAGAATGCATTTTATGTTCGTTCAGATTTTCTGTTTTAACCGGCATCCACGTTCCAGCGCCAACATGCAAAGTAATTTTTACAATCTTTGCCCCTGCTTTTTCAATTTCGTGCATCAATTCATCTGTGAAATGAAGACCCGCAGTTGGCGCAGCCATTGACCCCAAAGGTTCTGCATACACCGTTTGATATCTGTCCCTGTCCGCTGATTCTTCTTCGCGTTTCATATACGGTGGCAACGGCATTTTGCCAACCTTGTCCAATAAATCAAAAACATTATCGCAAACAAAGTGCAACAACAGTCCGCTTTCATCATCTTTATCGACAACAACTATTTCTGTGCCGTCTTCCATAGTTAAAATATCGCCGATATTGATTTTATTAAACTTTTTACAAAGCCCCCACCAATCTTTATCTGTCTTGGCAGTATGCAAAGTTATCTCGTGTCCAGATGCGTCAAATCGTGCCGGTATTACACGGGAATTATTGAATACCACCACATCACCCGGTTGCAAATAAGATATAAAATCACGGATATGTTGATCGCGACTTTTTCCATTATCAATCACCAGCATACGCGAAGAATCGCGTCTTTCCAAAGGATGTGACGCGATTAATTCGTTTGGTAATTCAAAATCAAAATCAGATGTATGATACATTTATCTTACATGTGTTGCTTTTTCTTTAGCGATTATTTCTTGATCTTTTCTGATTTGGATAGTATCCAACGGATACACAACTTTGTAATCTTCGGTTGTAAAGACACGGCGACCATCATAATTATTGCCAAATACTTTTGCTTGCTTTAATTTGATCTGATCGCCCTTTCTGAAATAAGGAATATCTTTTAATAATTGTTCTGTTTGTTGTGTTTTTTTGGAACAATCAATCATGCGTTCTTCGCCTTCGGCATTTTCCATCAATATTTTTTTACCATCAAAAACATTTGTGACAGTATTCAAATAAGTTTTACAAGCACCCATTGTCAAAGCCATTGCAGGTACAATAAAAATCAATTTATATTTTACTTTCATTTTGCGCTCCTTTTTATTTTATTTAAATTCTAATCCTTGGTCAGTGTAGTTTTCTGCCACATCTTCCCAGTTTGGTTCAACACGAACAAACAGGTGCAGGCGCGCATTTACACCCCATTGATCTTGGATATCATGACGCGCCGCGGTTCCAATCTTTTTTAACTGGGTGCCACCACGACCAACAACAATTTTTTTGTGTCCTTCGTTTTGAACAACAATTTTTTGATATATTTCCAGAACACCTTCGGCGTCTGTTTCAACTTTTTCCGTCACAACATTGATATGATAAGGCAATTCTTGGTGAATATATTTGTATACCTTTTCCCGTGTAAGTTCCGCCAGATACAGCATATCAGGAACATCAACCGCATCACGCGTTTCAAACAAATATGGAGATTCTGGCATAACATCGGCCAGTGATTGTAGCATTTGTTTTACACCATCATTTTTAAGCGCAGAAATCATAAATATTTCCCGAAATTCAGCCAGTTGTGTCAATTCAGCGACCATCGGCAAAAGCGTTTCTTTGGAAATTGCATCAACCTTGTTAAGTGCAACAAATAAATTCTTGTGATTTTTGATTTTTTCGATTAAATCACGCACAGTTTGTGTTATACCCTTTTGCGCATCAATCAATAATAATACCGCATCAGAATCATCAATCGCAGACATAGCCGCACCCACCATCGCCCTATCAAGGCGACGCGATGGTTTAAAAACACCCGGGGTATCAACAAAAATCAACTGTTTATTGCCGACCATTTTAATCGCGCGAAGGCGAGTCCGCGTGGTTTGCACCTTGTGCGAAACAATTGACACCTTGCGTTCCATGATTTGATTAAGCAAGGTTGATTTACCGGCATTTGTCGGTCCGATAATTGCTATAAAACCAGAATATGTTTTCGTCATACAAAAAACCATAGCACACGATTTCCGAAAAACAACAAAAACCTTGAAAAATCGAATAAATATTCTATGCTTGTCCTGAATACAAACAAAAAAGGCACAAAAAAATGGAACAAAAATTCACTTTTAATTACGATTGGAACATCGCGTTTATGCAACAAGCGCAATTGATGTCAACGCGATCCAAAGACCCCAGCACCAAGGTTGGCTGTATAATTGTTTCCCCAGACAGGTTTGTTTTATCCGAAGGGTATAACGGATTTCCACGCGGTGTAGCAGATACCCCAGAAAGATTAAATGATCGCGCTCAAAAATATCCGCGCGTTGTTCATGCAGAAGCAAATGCTATCATTAACGCAGGAAGAAATGGCGCAAAAATCGATAATGGGATTTTGTATGTAACTCAACCACCTTGTCCAAACTGTGCAAAAATGATCGCCCAAGCTGGGATTCGCGAAGTATTTTACATAGATTTGGATAAAAGCAAAAAAGGTATCCCTGGTTGGCGCGATGAGTTAGATATTTCTTTTGATATATTTAACGAAGTTGGTATTAAATACAAAGCAATTCCAAAGAAATATTTATTTACTAAAACACAACTAATTGCTTTGCGTAAAAAGCAACTACAAGCATTAAGTCGTTAAAAAATGCCCGTTTGGGCATTTTTTATTTTAACTTTTTTGTCCATTCGTTATCTGGGAAATTTTTACGCAACATTTCGGCATAGCCGTTCGCCTGCTCTGGCAAGCCAATCGCGGTGTAACATTCGGTTAAACGAAACATCGCTTCTGGCGTCATAACTGTTTCTTGGGCAGTAGCGACAATAGATTGTAATCTGGTTATTGCCGCAGTCCAATTTTCCCGCTGCATATCTTCGTGTGCAGCATACATAACCTTGCCCGCGATATAGTTTTTCAAAATCAAAATTTTGTTTTTTGCATTTTTGGCATATTCAGATGATGGGAATCTATCCACCAACTGTTGAAACTGTTGCAAAGCATACGCAGACATTCCAGGATCACGACGAACATCACTTACCTGACGATAATAGCACATTCCACGCAGATACATCATATATGGGACATCTTTGTGCCCCGGATGGAAACGCATATATCTATCGATTGCCAATATAGCCCCTGCAAAATCTTTATCCATATATCGTGAATAAGCCATCATAACCAGCGCATCCGCCGCCCATGGACTGGATGGATATTGTGATTCCGCGGTTTGGAACAATTCTGCGGCATCATCATAATCTTTGTCATTAAATTCTTTATACGCATCCGCATAAATTTCTTCCAAAGGTCTATCTGATTTGATTTCTTCGCCCCCGCTACATGCGTATAGCAAGGGAACACAACAAAATAATAAAATGATTTTTTTCATACTTGAAATTCCTTAAACAATCGCAGTATAATAAATCAGATAAAAAAATAAAAGCAAAAAATAGGTTTTATCATGAAATTAGGAAAAAATATATTCGGTGTTGGCGCAATGACTGGGGTAAGTCGCGTATTTGGATTTGTCCGCGATATGTTAATTGCGCGCTTTTTGGGTGCTGGACGATTATCAGACATATTCTTTGCCGCATTCAAACTACCTAACCTGTTTCGTGATTTATTGGGCGAAGGTGCATTGTCTGCGATATTCATCCCGATGTACACTGATATGAAAAAGGATGAAGGTTTTGCAAAAAATGTTTTTTCTTGGTTAATGGTTATATTGCTTGGCATAACAATTGTTTTTGAAATCTTTATGCCGTTGATTATATGGGCGTTGGCACCTGGCTTTTCCGAAGACCCTGGAAAACTACAATTAACAGTGACCATTGCGCGCATAATGTTCTTTTATGTTATATTCATTTGTGGGGCGGCGTTTTTATCGGCTGTGTTAAATGCACATTCACGATTTTTATTGGCGGCTTTTATGCCAGTATTGTTAAACATTATGTTAATTTGTGCCTTGGTTGCGTCTATTTGGTATGGGAATCAGTATATTATCTATGTAATGGCAGGAACCGTGGTTCTTTCTGGAATCATCCAGTTCTTGACTCTTTGGAAACGGATACGCAGCAAACATTTTGGTCTGCGTCTGATAATTCCTCATTGGAACAGTCAGATTAAAAATATGTTCAAAAGATTTGGGGTCAGTTTGGTTGGTTCTGGTTTTTATCAAATAACGATTATTGTTGGAACATTGGTCGCCAGTTGGCAAAGCGGTGCTGTATCGTGGCTTTATTATTCAGACCGTATGGTTCAATTACCATTTGCGATGATTGGGCTGGCGGTTGGAACAGTTTTAATTTCTTCTATTTCAAAGGCATTGACTGAAAAAAATATGCGAAGCGTTTATTTACAACAAAATTCATCTATGCGCCGCTCTATGATGCTTATTATGCCTTGTGTAGTTGGACTTTTTGTGTTGGCAGAACCAATTATCAGAATTTTGTTTCAACACGGTGCGTGGACCCCAGAATCTACCCAGGCGGTTGCGCTGGCGATTAAGGTTCAATGTTTGGTATTGCCTGCGATGTTAATAAGCCAGATTTACAGTAAAACATTATATGCTTCCCAAGATGTTAATACCCCGGTCCGGACAAGTGTTGTCTCTTTGGGTGTTGCGACAGTTATCTATTTGGCATTATTCCCAGTTGTTGGATATTTATCTATTCCAATTGGTGTTGTAATCAGTGGTTATGTTAAAAACTATCTTTTGGGACGCGTATGTCGCAAACGCGCACTTGTCAAAACAGACAGAAAAACAATTATTTCAATGTTTGTTTTTGCCTTGTTGGCGGTGGCACTTGGTGGATTATTATCAATGTTTAGTATCGCAAATGTTTGGGTACTTGGTATCGCAATTTGTGCCTTTGGGATTTTATACCTGCCCATCGCGTTTGTAATTGATAGATTTATTATAAAATAAAGTTTGCAAGTCGCTTTTATTTATGATACAATAGCGAATGTAAGAATAAACGGGGTTGCCCCACAAAAGGAGTGAGAATATGAAAAAAGTGGTATCTTTGGCGGTGTTGACCGCTTTGGTTGCTGGATGTATGGATTTAAATTCCAAAGATAACAATGCTACATATGGCTATGACGGGTTTGCCGAAGAACAATTGGCACCTGCGGAAAGCACATTAAATACAAACGCATATTTGATGGCGGCTGCACCAAAATATTATATCGGCAGTCCGTACAAGGTTGAAGATGTTCAATATATCCCTGGCGAAGATTTGTCTTATAATCAGACCGGTATTGCCGGCATAATTCCAATGGAATTGAACGGTTCAAAAACAAGCGATGGTGAAACATTTGATTCAAATCAAATGGTCGCAACCAGTAAAACTTTGCCATTACCATCTATTGTAAAGGTTACAAATCTTGACAACGGAAATTCAGTAGTTGTTCGTGTGAATAATCGTGGTCCATTTGTAAATACTCGTATTATGGATTTGTCTTCTGCAGCGGCTGAAAAAATCGGGTTAAAAGGCACAGCAAAGGTTCAAATTCAGGTTATGTCTGATGAATCAATTGCTGTAAAAAATGCTACATTGGGTGAAACAGTAAAGACAGAAACAACAACTGTCCAAGAAACAGTAAGCGAAACACCTGCCCCGGCACCAACACCAGTTGCTACTGCACCGGTTGCTGGCGATTACAGTGTCCAGGTTGCTGCGGTTTACAGCGAAGATAATGCAAACGCATTGGCACGCGAATTGGCATCTTATGGAAATGCGACTGTTGTTCGTGAAAACGATATGTACAAGGTTCGTATTATCGACCTTGACGCAGCGGGCGCGCGTCGTGTTATTGATGCGTTGCGCAATGACAAAGGTATGTCCCCAGGTTTGTTAAAGGCGGGCAAATGGATTAACGCAGATAGCATTTAATTCAATATAAATTATTAGACCGCCCGATTGGGCGGTTTTTTTATGCTTGATTTATTTTTGCATCGTGTTATAAATCAGCAAAAAAAAGGAAGAAAATTATGCGTATTTTTATTTTTATCACTTTGTGTTTATCACTAGCCGGTTGTAATAGTGTTTATATGAAACCAGGAACATTGAATAAATCGGAACTGGTTTATGCACCACGCGCTGGTTTTTCTATGGCACGTTCAATAAAACAAACCATGGAAGAGCGCGGATATAATGTTAGTGTTGGAAGATTGACCCGTGTTTCTGAGGTTTCTGGGGCAGAAACATATCAAATTCCAAACGGTGCAAGATACGCAATAAATGTTAAAGAACGCAGAGAATTTCTTCGTCCAATATGGTGTATGTTTAATGGTTTCTGGTGGTGGAATTTTAATGTATCAATCATAGACAGGGCAAACAATAATGAAATTCTAACTTGGCGGGGACGCGGATGCGCAAATTCGTCTTTACGCAAATTGAACAAGATTTTGGACGAATTAGAAATGAAAGAATCAGAAAAACAATCTGTTCAAAAATCAGCCATAAAACCGAAAAAGAAAAAACAAGAAAACAATTTGGTTGTCCTTGCACCAAAAGCACAATAAAAAAACACCGCGATTGCGGTGTTTTTTATTTTAATCTTTGTTTGCGTATTCGCAGAAACCTTCGCTGGTGTCGCAACGCGATATCACGCCTTCGCTGATAAAGTATCCTTTGGTATGCAAACACGCAGGACAAACTTCTGGTGCTTCTTTACCAATGTGCCAATTGCCACAGTTTGTACAACGCCACATTACGATTTTATCAGATTTAAACAATGTTCCGTTTTCGATTGCTTCTGCCAAAGCGCGAAATCTTGATTCATGATAACGTTCTGCATATCCGATATTTTTAAGAACTTCTGCGATTGCGGTAAAACCCTCTTTGGCAGCGATTTCAGCAAAGCGCGGATACATATCTGTGTTTTCTTCGTGTTCACCAAATGCGGCGGCCTTTAAATTTTCAAGCGTATCGCCAATTTTACCGGCTGGGAAAGCGGCAGTAATTTCCAATTCGCCCCCTTCCAAATATTTGAACAGACGTTCTGCATGTTCTTTTTCTTGGGCGGCAGTTTCTTCGAAAATTTTACCAATCGCCTCAAACCCATCTTTTTTTGCCTGGGACGCAAAGAAAGTATAACGATTACGCGCCTGAGATTCACCGGCAAATGCGATTAGTAAATTTTTTTCTGTTTGTGTTCCTTTTAAAGATACCATTTTATAATTCTCCTTTGGTTATTCATCACAAAGGCAAGAATAACAGAACCGATAAAAAAAATCAATAGAATTGAAAAATTGTTCTTGACCCGGAATTTTGTTTTTTAGTAGCATAATAATAACATAGGAAAGGAAGATGGGGATGAAAAGGAATTTTTTCTTGTCTGTATTTGCTTTATTTTTCGCCGTATTCGGCGGTGTCGGTGTTGCATATGCTGATTATTTTCCAGAATGTCCAGAAATTATACTAATAGGAGATTTGGACCCAAATGCCACAACTCATACAATTGACTATGGCCAATCGAATGTTAATCAATATGACCCAGATTGGTCTATTGTGATGGAAAATAACCAATCATTAGCCGGAACATCTTTTTGTAGTGCCGAATATGATAGCATCCCCACCCCCTCTGTTGACCCTGGTAGCTATTGTTGGTGTGGTTTAAAAACATACAGAAATTACGATGATCGACTTAGTTATTCGTCCGATACACCAGTGTGGGTATATTTGGACGATTTGGGTGGCGGTTGCGATTCCGATTGCGCTATGCGATGTGTTCAAGTCATGGAAGATCTTGGGGATGTCATTGCATTTTGGACAGATCGAAATGCTGGAATTTGCCAAGAATACACAGAAGAAGAATGTCCAGATCCTGTTACCACATTTTTAGATTTAGACCAAGATTTTCTGAATGTCCCGCAACAAGATTATACTGTAAACAATCCCGACTGGGACGTAGAGCTGGAAGGCGGCAAAAGAATACACGGGATATCCGCATGTAGTTTTGTTGATGGCAATCCAGTCCCAAGCACGTTATCGGGTCAGTATTGTTATTGTGGTTTTACCGGCTATGACGATGGTGTTAATGCCAGTGTCCAACCAGATATGACAACATGGTTCCAAATCCAAGGATACAGCGATATGGGCTATATGCAAAATTGTTTGGATAATTGTGCAGAGGAATGTGCCAGAGCTGTTTATGAGAATATCCCTACCTATAATGATATTGGGCTTTGTTATATATCTAATACTACATATAACATATCATACGAATGTAACAGTGGCGAAGGTGCTTCGGAAGCATCATTTCCATTAGGCACAGTGGCAAATGGCGGGACATTTACCACCCCGGCATCAAATGCATGTTCAAGAACTGGTTATACTTTTGCGAATTGGACTTGGAATGCGAATGGAACAGGAACAACAATGAATGCCAACACGCAATATACTTTTAATTTCAGCACGGACAAAACACTTTATGCACAATGGACACAAAATAATTATACTGTATCTTTTGCGGCGGGGACAAATGGCAGTGGCACAATGTCCAGTCAAACCAACAAACATTATGGCGACACAATAACTTTGCCAGCAAATGAATTTACTCCAACCAGTGGTTATATGTTCACTGGCTGGAATTGTAATCAAGGTATCGGAAACAAGGCGGCCGGTTCGACATTTCCAATGCCGGCGGCAAATGTGACATGTACTGCGCAATGGACACAGATTACCTATCCATTCGCTTTAACAACAACCAGTTTGACCGCAAGTGACAGAACATTTACGTTTGATATATCTGCGGTTGGAACCTTTTATATTGATTGTGGTAGTGGCGGAGCTTTGTATTTGGAAGGACCTAACAGATATATTATACCTAGTAACACAATCACAAAGAACAGCGCAACTGTTGAAACATATAGCTGTAGATATTCCAGCAACGGTCAAAAAACGATAAGGTTTGGTGGTTTGGCAACTGCGTATTATTCAACCGATAATACCAACTATGCAGCAATTAGTTTTTATAATGCTGTTACCAACAGTCACACCAAGGTGGCAAGTATCAGCGGTAGCTTGTCACAAATATTCCCATATCTTGGTTCATCTGTTGGGCAATTTCCGCGATTTAATGGGACATTCCTAAATTGCACACATTTAACATCAATTCCAAACACTTTGTTTTCATCCTTGACTGGTGGTGGTAGTTCTATGTTTAATGAAACATTTAGGGGCTGTACTGGATTAACATCTATCCCAAGTGGTCTATTTAATTTCAACGGTAGTAATGTATCTGGGGCAGATTACATGTTTTCGGAAACATTTGCTAATTGTACCGGACTAACTGGGACAAATGCAATTCCATCCAATTTGTTTTCACGTGTCACATCCAGCGCAGCAGGTTTGTTTGAAAGCACATTTGCTGGGTGTTCTGGTCTGACACAGTTGCCAGGTGGTTTGTTTAATTTTGGTGGAAACACTGTGGCGGGTGCACATGGTATGTTTAATTCAACATTTAGTGGTTGCACTTCGTTGACTTCCATACCGAGCGGTCTGTTTGGTAGTTTTTCCGGCGGTGGGACATCTATGTTTTTAAGTACTTTTTATGGTTGTTCTGGATTAACATCATTGCCAAATGGTCTGTTTACATTCACTCAGGATCTGGTAGTTGAACAAGTTGGGGGGCTAGACAGAAGCTACATGTTTGCGGAAACATTTCTTGGCTGTTCTGGATTGACATCTTTACCGTCCGATTTGTTTTCTTTTGGCAATCATATCGCAACTGGGAACGACGGTATGTTTGAAGCGACATTCAAAAATTGTACCAATTTAGCATCTATTCCAGCCGGTCTGTTTTCAAATATTACATCTGGTGCATCATCTCTGTTTTCTGGCACCTTTTCCTATTGCAGTAGTTTACAAAACATTCCATCCACACTATTTAATTTTCACAACAGCAATAGTGTGACAGGTCAATCAGGTATGTTTAACAGAACGTTTTATGGTTGTTCTGGAATAACATCACTGCCAGATGGGTTGTTTGCACGAATTACATCCACAGCAAATAATATGTTCCAGCAAACATTCGCAAACTGTACAGGGTTAACTGGATATATACCAACAGATTTCTTTGCAGGATTAATTGCAAACAACCATCCATATACAACAGATATGATGGAAGGATTATTCTCTAATACTGGTTCATTAAGGACAACATCTACCGGCTGTCCATCTGGTATGCAACTATATACCACTGGCTATGAATCTTATTGGGACAGCCATATTTCATGTCAGGCATCTTCATATACTATAACTTATCATGATACTTCTGATTGCAGCACTGCTTTAAGCGGTCTTACCCCAACAACATATACATCATCAGCCGCTGTGTCTTTGCCAACACCCACCAGAACAGGATATACTTGCAATGGCTGGAACGGATGTACAAATGGAAACATCAGCGCTTCAACTGGTTGGGCGGCAGGCACTATCACAGGTAATGTCGCTGTTTATAAAAACTGTACCGGAAATAATATCCCTGTGTATTTCGATTCGGATTCCAGTTCTTGCAATTATGGTTCTACCCTGACCGTTCCACAACCCACACGGACTGGTTATGTCTTTATGGGGTGGAAATTATGCAGTTTATATGGTTTGGAAACAGGTTCAGATGGAATAGGTTACGGCTATGTTGATGGTAATTCAAATTCGAGTAATACCGGGGAGTATAACTTAACCCAAACAAATACTTTTGCAACAGAATTTGATTGGGGGACTATTTATGGCGAAGCCAGATGCAGTACCACATCCGGCACCACCCAGGGGCAACATGGCACCCCGTCCACAACCGCGGGCGGATATTGTTGGTGTGGAATAACCAGTTATGAAGGATACGAGGACCAATGCACTATATCACATCCGAATTGGGTATATATAGATGAACCAGGTCAAATAGATTGTGAAAATGTTTGTGCACTGAATTGCGCGGAAGGTATACAGAATTCCTCGGAATTTAGAGAAGCGGCATTCGGTCATATATAATGCTGAATATAATAAAAAAGCCCCAGATTTGGGGCTTTTTTATCTTGATGTTTTCTTTATTTTATTTTTGCAAGCAATGGCATTTATTACTTCTTTGTATTCGTCATAAAGTTTTAATCCCAAATATGCGCGTGCTGCCTCTATCGTTTGACCATAGCCAAGGTAAGTTTCCCTGTCCGTTTCATATTGCGCAACAATGTAATCAGGTCTTTCATAATCTATGACAAACGGGCCATAGCAATTATAATTAACCATTTTCGCAGACCAAAATTCAAACAAAGTGTTTTCCACCCTGTCTAATTTCTTTATCAAAACCATATCTTTATCACGAACACGCGTGATTTTATATGGCAGTTTTTTTTGAATGCGCCAAAATCCCGCAACTTTGTCCACATCATAATGTTCTGCACCCTCTTCACCCAGTTTGATTTTATTCAACTTTTCATCTATTGCATATACACCTTGGTTCAAATCATGCAAAAAAGTTGTAATAAAAAATGCAGTCGCTTGGTCCCATGTCAATTTGTGACCGTCCTTTGGTGATTTCCAAAAATCAGAAAGTGGATTTTTAACTTTCATTGTTTCCATCATATCAATTTCCTTTTAATTCAATACTGACATTTGTTTTTCTATTGCTGATGTCATATCATCAATGCCAATATGACCAGCCGCACTTATCGTTACAATCTCTGGCTTTTTTTTGCGACCAAAAGATTTTTTAAAAGCACTTAATCTTTCCGCCAATTCATCGTCAGACAATGTATCAATCTTATTTATAACCACTATTTCTGGTTTGTCCAGCAATCCGCCACCATAAGAATCCATTTCGTGCCGTATCGCCTTATACCGCGCTGCCCAATCAGATTCAGAACCGTCAATCACATGCAAAATTAACTTCGTCCTTTCTGCATGCCCCAAAAATCTGTCCCCAAGGCCAACACCAGTATGTGCCCCTTCTATCAATCCAGGCAAATCAACCATAACATATTCGCGATTGTGGGCATACATCACCCCCAATTGCGGATTCAATGTTGTAAATGCATAGTTCGCAATCTTTGGACGCGCCGAAGTCACAACAGACAATATTGTTGATTTTCCCGCGTTTGGAAAGCCAACAAGTCCAATATCTGCAATCAATTTAAGACGCAATATAACTGTTCTTTCTTCGCCCGGCAATCCATCGTTCGCCTGACGCGGTGCGCGATTTGTCGGGCTTTTGAAGTGCAAATTACCCCATCCGCCGTTCCCACCACGCGCGGCACGATATTCCATACCGTCTGTATTTAAATCTGCGTATTCTATTTCTTCATTTTCAGACAAAATTACTGTTCCAGTTGGCACCGGCAAATACAATGTTTCCCCGGAATAACCCGTGCGCATTTTTCCCATACCGTTTTGTCCCCTTTGCGCAACAAACTTGGTCTTATAGCGGTAATCTATCAAAGTGTTCACATTTGGCACAGCGCGAAAAACCACATCGCCACCACGACCACCGTCGCCACCGTTTGGTCCACCAAATTCAATATACTTTTCGCGTCTGAAAGAGGCAGCGCCGTTGCCACCATCACCTGCTTTGATATAAATTTTTGCTTTGTCCAAAAACTTCATTTTATAACCTTTGGTTTTCATTATAACTTAAAAACTTGCAATTTCCAGTAAGAATATTTATAATATACATTGCCGTTGAAAAATGGTGATGATTCTGAATTCGTTGCGGAATAATCGTTTTGGACTGGGGGGCGGTACCCCACAGCTCCACCAATTTTATCTATGGGGCTGACATAGTTTCGACAGGCGAAATAAAGGCAAATCGATTGAATCCGGGTGGTTCCGTAAAAACTAAATAAAAACTGAATGGCGATAGAATCGCTGCGAACGACAATGTTCGCTTTGCAATGGCTGCCTAATACGGCTTTGAAATATATTGGCAATTGTTGATATATTTCGTTTAGCTTTTGCGGGGTTCATCGGGTACCTGGCACCAGAAACCCGATAACTAAATATGAACAAATAAAAGGAACAAAAAATGTTTGGAAAAATTAAAAAAATATTCTTTACAGGCGTCTTTGGCGTTTTGTATTTATCTTATATTGCTCAATTTGTTTATGTGTTGGCATACTTGGACACTTGCCAAGAACAGGTCATCGGTTTGGCATTATTGGCAGTTGAATGGCTGGTTTTAATTGCTGCGCGTTATTTATCAAAAAAGTCCAGCAGCAACAATGTTGCTATGCACAACAATGGTTTTCGCCGTCGTTAATCGACAGTAAAAATTGATAATTCCCCACAAAATGTGGGGAATTTTTTTATGTCTTGCAAATCTTGTAAAATATTCTATATTTAGAATTGCTATGAAAGAATATATTTTACCTGTTCGTGATTTAGTCGTTCATCCTGGCCTGACGGTTCCGGTGTATGTTGATAATCCGATATCTATTGATTGTATTGAATCGGCTGTGGCACACAGTCACACTTTGGTTTTGTGTCCACAACATGGTTGGGCATACCCATCCACCCCAGATGATATTTTTGAAACAGGGACCTTGGGCGAAATAGCACAAGTTTTGCGTATGCCAGATGGCGCAGTTCATGCAATAATAAAAACTGAAAAAGTTGTGAATTTATCTAATATTACCGTTAATCATGGTGTCTTTTTTGGCGAAGCAACACCTTTGGATATATCAAACGATTGCGATTCAGACCAAAACATAGCATTGCGCGATAAAATTATGAATGCCTTGCAGGTTTTGTCCAGTCAACACAAATTAAAAACAGATAAAATTCAGGCAATTATTCAAAATTATCCTATGCCTGCGTTTGTTGATGCTGTGATGCAGATGATTCATCTTGAAACCAGTGTCGCTTTGAATATTTTGAAAAAACAAACTTGGCATGAAAAATTAATTGCTTTACTGGAACAAGTGACAATATCTATCGAAACAGAAAAAATCGAGGCAAGTATAAACCGCCGCGTTCAAAATCAAATGGAAGGTGGTCAAAGACAAGCAATTTTACAAGAAAAAATGCGTGCGATACAGCGCGAATTGGGCGAAGATACAGATGACGAAACAAACACAAACAATTTACGCAAACAAATCGCTCAATCAAATATGCCAACCGAAGCAAAAGAAAAAGCACTGTCTGAATTCAAACGCATGCGCGCCATGTCACCCATGTCCCAAGAAGGTGCTTTGCTTAAAACATATATCGAAGAATTGTTGGCGATGCCATGGGGCAAATCAGACAACGCACCAATTGATTTACAAAATGCGCGGACAATTTTAGATTCAGAACATTCTGGGATGGCTGGCGTTAAAGAGCGTATACTGGAACACATTGCCGTAATGAAAAAGACAGGTAAAAACAGTGGTTCTATCCTTTGTTTTGTTGGTGCACCTGGGGTTGGAAAAACATCTCTTTGTAAATCTATTGCAAACGCACTGGGACGCAAATATTGCAGAATCTCACTTGGTGGCATATCGGACGAAGCGCATTTTCGTGGACATCGAAAAACATATATCGGCGCGCAATGTGGTCGTATTATGGACGCGCTGAAACGGTGCAAATCTAATAACCCAGTGATTGTTTTGGACGAAATTGATAAAATGGGTCGCGATTGGCGCGGTGATCCAGAATCTGCCTTGTTAGAAGTATTAGACCCAGAACAAAACAAAACTTTCCGCGACCATTATTTAGAAGTTGATTTTGATTTATCAAATGTTTTGTTTATTGCGACATCTAATTCTTTGAATATGTCTTCTGCATTAAAAGACCGTATGGAAATCATTGAAATTCCAGGATACAGCGAAGATGAAAAAATCAAGATTGCCCGCGAACATTTGATAAAGCGCGCTGCAAATGATACTGGGTGGGATGTAAACAATATTGTGATTAGCGATGATGCGATTGCGCATATAATCAGAAATTTTACCAGCGAACAAGGGGTCCGCGAATTACAACGCGAGATTGCTGCAATACTGCGACGCAGTTTATTACAAAACAACGGTATGGATACCCGAACAGAATTTACAATTGATAAGATAGATGAATTATTATCTGTGCACAAAAACCCAGGTATATCATCAAAAATCGGATTTAGCGCAAGATTATAAGGGCGAAAAAAATGATTTTAGTTATAAATACTTCGGGAAACGGTATAGATTTAGTGTTGGGCGACAAATCGTCGCATGTGGACGCTGAAAAACAGGCGATTGGATTGCCGACCGCTGTTATGAACTTTATGGAACAAAACAATGTCAAAATGTCTGATTTAACAGCGGTTGGTGTTGTTGTTGGGCCTGGTTCTTTCACTGGGATTCGTATGGGAATAGCATATGCCAAAGGTTTAGGAATCGGGCTAAATATTCCTGTTATACCCGTTAATCTTTTTGAATTGTATTTGTATGAAAATCCAGATGCATTTGTCGCGATTGATTCTGGTCGTGGCGATTTCTTTGCGGCATCAAAATTACACGAACCATGCACTATGACAATTGATGAAATCGAAACAGAACAAATGAAATGTCCGATGACAGTTGGTCATAAACCATACAATTTAATGCACGCAAAAAACATAGTCGAAGATAAAATTAAAAACAAAAAAATCGAACCTGTTATACCGATGTATTTACGACCAAGTTATGCCGAAAAATAAAAAAGGATAAAAGATATGGCATCAAATATAAAACAAATAAAAAATTTGATAAAGGCCAAAAAAATTTTGAATACTGGCTTTTCCGAAAATGCTTTGTATATAATACTTGATACATACAGCAAAAACATTCAATTCAATCTAGAAAAACATACTTTTTATACAGAGTACCCATTTAAAATAGAAAGCAGTACAGTAGACATTGCGGTTGAAAAAAATGTTTTTCATTTTGTGTCTTTATGGATGGGTAGCAGCAACAGAGTTATCCTTAACCAAGCAAACACAAAATTGGCAGAAAAAATTTTTCTTTACATGGAACAATTATACAATAATCAACATCGTTAAACAATGTTTACTGAACTCGCACATCTTCATCAAAAATGTTTTCCAAATCGTCCTTGGTCGGCGGAAGATTTTCGTGATTTGAAAAATTCTGGATGCGAAATTATTATGTCTGAAAATGGCTTTATCGTTTACAGAATTGCAGTGGACGAAGCAGAGATAATAACCATCGGTGTCAACCCCGAAATGCGGCGCAACGGTATCGCATCTGCAATGATTGGAATAATTGAAAAAAACCTCAAAAACCAAGGGGTTAAAAAAATATTTTTAGAAGTTGCTTTAAACAATGAGCCAGCCAAGAAATTATATGAAAGTATGGGGTTCAAAGTGGTCGGGTCGCGCCCAAAATACTATGATGGCGTGGACGCAATTTTAATGGCAAAAACCATTTAACAAAGGATAACAAAATGAACGAAAAAGAAATATTTGAAAGAATACAAAAACTTATATCCGAACTGCTTGCATGTGAAAAAAGTTCTATCAAATTGAATACAAATTTGGTTCAAGAACTTGGTATGGATTCACTTGATTTACTTGATATACTTTATAGAATAAAACTTGAATTTAATATCGTGACAAAAGATGGTGCAAAAGAAGATTTATTCGTTGAATATTTTTTTAAAAATCCAACACCGAAAACACTGTTATATTTTGTAAAAGATAATATCAAAATTAATATGAACAAAAAAACGCAAGTGCTTAATTTTCTACAAAATCCAAAATCCGTTTATCAAAGATAATATCCCGCGGTGTTAATGGTTTAATGATATGCATATCTTTTGCATGTCTTGTTCGCGATAACGCGACATAGGTTTGACCGTGTGCAAAAGCGCCACGCGAAATATCAATTATAACCTTTGATAATGTTTTACCTTGGGCCTTGTGAATAGTCATAGCATAACCCAACATTAAAGGAAATTGTTTGTATGATCCAATTTCATTTTCAATTATGCGGTCGTTTTCATCACGCGAATATTCTATTTTTTCCCACTTTTCTGGTTTTACCACAACAATATCATTTTTATCATCATCCAACAATTGGACTATGATTTCTTTGGCACCAAGATGTTCAACAATTCCGACAGAGCCATTATGCCATTTATCGCCGTTTTTGACGAACATAACCAGTGCGCCCTGCTTTAATTTAAGATTCATCGGTGCAGGGACATCGTTTGCATTAAAAGAACCGTCCAACACACCAACATATTCAACCTCTGGCGCATTTATTTGGCTTAATCTTTCCGCGTTTATGCGTTCTGCGACAGCGCGAAACGGAGTGATTATCACGGCATTTTTACGCGCGTTTTCATCTTCTATTTTACATGCGTTAAAAAAATCTATGGCACTTTTGTCATTATTACGCAGTTGAATCAAATGTTTTAATAAATCTGCATCACTTTGGCGATACACAGTATCAAAATCATACTTTATAAAGTCCGCGCGCTTATACACATTAGAATCAAAAAAATACGCGTTTTTATGTTCGTATGCGGTTTCATAGTATTGCTCACTATCGCGCGTGATTACTGGTGGCAACTGAAACATATCACCAATTGCAACAATTTGAATTCCGCCAAAGGGTTCATTGTTATGACGTGCCATGCGCGCCAAGATATCAATTGCATCCAATAAATCAGGCGCAACCATAGATATTTCATCAATCACCAAAATATCAGTCGCATTTAAGATATTACGTGGTTTTGCCTTTAATTTCAAAAGCTCTGGCATAATGAAATCACGTGGTTGAATTTGAAACAAAGAATGTATCGTCTGCCCCCCGATATTCAAAGCAGACACCGCAGTTGGACACGCACACACTATGCGTTTGCTGGATGCAGTTTTAAGGAATTGAACAAATGTTGATTTACCAGTTCCCGCCTGCCCCAGAATCAAAATATTAGAATGCGTGCGTTCAATTGTATTAAACGCATCCATTTGGTTTTTGTTCAAAATCGGAACAAGTTCAGACACAGTGGCTATGTTCGCATAATTAAATATAAAAAGCAAGATATGATAATTTTTAACTTGCAAGTAAAAATAAAAAATATATAATATTCTCTGCTGTGGGTTAGTAGCTCAGTTGGTTAGAGCGGAGCGCTCATAACGCTTTGGTCGTGGGTTCGAGTCCTACCTAACCCACCACTTATAAAAAACCGTCCTTTGGGCGGCTTTTTTATTTTAATCAATATATTGTTTTGTTCTTTTGATTCTTGAAATCATCAAATACCAGTTTTGCCTCTTTGTGGTTTAATGGTTTTAATTTTAATATCTTAGTATTTTGCTTACTGTTTGATAATGTTTTAAAATATTCATATATAAAATCATCCCGAAAACCAATATTTGCCGCGTCTATTTTGGTGTTCCCATAATATACCATTTTTATATTAGACCATATAATCGCCGCCAAACACATAGGACATGGATAACAAGATGTATATAATTCGCAACCACTTAAATCATATGATTTAATTTTTTTACACGCATCCCTTATTGCCATTATTTCAGCATGCGCAGTAGGATCTTTACTTTTCAAAACAGCATTTGATGCACGACCAATCACTTTTCCATTTTTTACAACCACAGCACCAAAAGGACCACCATGATTGCTTTTTAAATTTTTCTTTGATAACTCTATCGCCATTTGCATATATTTATTCATTATTTTTCCTTTTTCTTTTGAATATTATACCACAAATGCAAAATTATTGATATTTTTTATTTGTTCGATAAAATTATATTCATGAAAACATTTGATACAATTATTATTGGTGCTGGGGCAGCGGGGTTGATGGCGGCAGCGCAGTTAACAATGCGCAAAAAATCAGTTCTCATACTTGATATGGGCGATGCGCCCGCGCGTAAGGTTGCAATTTCTGGGGGCGGAAATTGTAATTTTACAAATCTGCGGGCAGATTATACACATTATTTTGGTAAAAATCAGCGATTTGTTATATCTGCGCTGAATCAGTTTTCACCAAAAGATATGTTAGATTGGGTCAAAAAACACAACATTAAATACATTGAAAAAGAACCTGGGCGATATTTTTGTAAAAATGGCGCAAATGAAATTATTAATGCGCTTTTACAAGACGCAAAAGGCGCAACCATAAAATACAATACCAATGTTATCGGTGTTGATAAAGATGGCGATAAATTCATTATAAAAACAAACTCTGGTGATTTTGCATCTGGTTCGGTTATTGTCGCAACAGGTGGTGTTTCATATCCGCATTTGGGTGTATCAGACATCGGGCAACAAATCGCAAAAAAATTCGGACATAAAATTGAGCCAATTCGCCCTGCTCTTTGCGCAATCAAGACAAATGAATTTAATACGGAATTAGCGGGAATTTCTTTGCCTGTTGAAATTACAGTTGATAAAAACAAAATCGCTGATGATTTATTATTTACTCACTTTGGTATTGGCGGGCCAGCGGTTTATCGGGCAACACTTTTGAATTCCAAAGAAATGACTATAAATTTTGCACCGGATATAGATGTTTTTGAATTATTAAAATCTGTAAAACAAAAAAACGGAAAGAAATCAGTTGCTGGGGTAATCACAACAATTTTACCAAATAAACTGGCACACTTTTTATGTAACGACGCCAGAAATATCGCAGATTTACGGGATAGCGAATTAAAGCAAATCGCAAACACTATCAATCATTTTGAAATAAATGACGGCATCGCGATTGGATTCCAAAGCGCCGAAGTAATGATGGGTGGTATATCAACAGATAAAATATCATCAAAAACAATGGAATCAAAATTGTGTCCCGGATTATTTTTCGCGGGCGAAGTAATCGATATAACCGGCGATTTGGGCGGATTTAATTTACAGTGGGCATTCGCCAGTGGTTTCGTCGCTGGAAAAAACACATAAATTTATTGTACATACAAAACAATTCGTTTTTTATCTGTAGTAGGATCTCCTATCAGATTTGCGCAACGTCTATTACAGGCAGATAAACAATTATCAGTTAAAGTTCTAACAAATATTGGATCCATATTCAAAACACATTTTTTTCCATCACTACTACGTGTAAATGTTTGGGCCTGACACCAACAATTATCACCGACACCAGCGGTTGTCAATTCACTTACAGGGGCGCGCCAATTAGAACTTGCATTGGTATATGTTTCACTGGCATTATTACTTGGCCTAGCAGTGCATATTGCCATACCTTTTAACATTCCATAGCTAAAATTTATAGCCCATTCACCATTTTCGGTTAAACCATATGTGGTGCAATCACCATTGCCTGACACATTACACCATCCATCAATAAGTCTTTTTGCTGCCCAGTCATTACTACTTATACTTGTATCCAAATCTGCCAGATTTGAACGAACACATTTTGGTTTCCACCCCCTGAATGTATATCCTGTCTTTGTTGGTATTGTTGATGGTGGGGTTAAACTGCTATCGTATGTACAATTTTGTGATGCAACGGCAACATTTTGTATTTCTTCATCGCCGTTATACCAATGAAGCTCAAGTTCGTTCGGTTCCCAGTTTACTTCTATATTGACCGGTCCTGTGTTTGAATTAAAAACATCATCACTACAAGATGCGGTCGCTGTATCTATATCTGGGTCGGCGAACGCACCAGATACAATGAATATTGTTGACAAAAACGCCATTAAAAGATTACCTGTGTGTGTGTGTGTGTGTGTGTGTGTAGGTTTCTGCGGGTTTCAGCCGATTCAAAAAAATTTACCACTTTTTTCGTCAATTTTTTCCCCTTTCGTTCGGACTTATTATATCATATTTCTTTTGTGAATAAAAGTGGTTTTTTTACCCCCCTCCCCGACTTCGTCGGTACTCCCCCACAGGGGGAGAATTAATTATGGTGCTTCAGCGGGGGGGTAAGAAACCAGACCGCAAAAAACCGCCCATTTGGGCGGTTTATATTATCCAACCAATTTTTTCCACAAAGATTTTTTCTTTTGTTGTTTTTTAATCGGTTTTCTGTGGCGTGGTGCAGATGTCGTAACACGTTTCGCCTCATTATGCTGTGCGTTTTTCTTTTTCGCATCTGTTGATGGTTCATGTGCATTCAAAACATCGTCTGTTTTGACATTTTCAGCCGCCACACGTTGAATCGAATATTGGTCGATGTTCATCAAACTGTCATCGCCAACAATAACGATTTCTGTTTGGAATTCTTTTTCCATCGCCGCCAATTCTGCGCGTTTTTGATTAAGCAGGTAAATCGCGACATCTGTCGGCACAGTCATAATGATTTTTTGTGCCGCCTTGGCCAACAATTTTTCCTGTAAATGACGGAACAATATGATTGAAGCCGTTTGAATACTTGGCACAATTCCCGCCCCCATACAGTGCGGACATGTGACATAAGAAGATTCCAAAATCGTGCTGCGCAATCTTTGGCGCGACAACATCAAAACACCAAAGGCATTGATTTTTGCAACCTGAGTTCGTGCGCGGTCATGCTTCATAACCTCACGCATTTTTTGTTCCAGTTTACGATTGTTCTTTTCTTCTTCCATATCAATAAAGTCAATCGCAACAATGCCCGCCATATCACGCAATCTTAATTGAAGTGCAATTTCTTCGGCTGCCTCTAAATTAGTATTCAATGCAGTTTGTTCGATATCTTTTTCTTTAATCGCGCGGGAAGAGTTAACATCGATTGTCACCATCGCTTCGGTTTGATTGATAACAATAGAACCGCCAGATGGCAAAACCACATATGGTCCATGCAAACCTTCCAATTGTTTTTCAATGCCCACCTTGGTCATCAACGGAACAGCGGCATCTTTGTATTGAATCAATTGTTTGCGCGGTGCGCGACCATACATTTGTTGGAAATAAGTTTTTGCTTCTTCAAATGCTTCTGCCCCCTGAACATACATAACATCGTCTTTGTCCGAAATAAAGTCACGAACAACACGACGAAGCAGAGAATCTTCGGCATGAATTATCACAGGCGCAACCGATTCCAAAGTCGTTTTGCGAATATCGTTCCAAAGCGATGTTAAATAATCATAATCTTTGGTAATATCTTCACCTGTTGCCCCAGAAGCAGCAGTTCTTAACACAACCGTCATACCTTTTGGTATTTTAAGACCATGCAAAATTTCACGCAAACGCGCCCGTTCTGCCTTGTCTGATATTTTTTTCGAAATACCATAACTGTTGCGTTTTCTGGAATTAGGCATCAAAACCGCAAAACGACCCGCCAAAGACAAATATGTTGTCATTGATGCGCCCTTTTGACCGCGTTCTTCTTTGACACCTTGGATTAACAAGATTTGCTTTGGCTTAATAACATCTTGAATTTTAAATTCGCGTGCGCGTTTAAGAAATTCTTTATTATCTTCGCCCGCATTGCTGTCATCGTATTCTGCAACTTCGTCTGCTTCATCATCTGGGTCATCGTCATCGTCAACGATATTAGCATGCGCCAATTCCAATAATTTTTTCTTTTGTTCGGGTGTAACCTGGTAATAATCAGGATGAATTTCTGAAAACGGCAAAAATCCGTTTTTGCCTGTTCCATAATCTACAAAAGCAGCCTGTAACGATGGTTCAACCCTTATAACCTTGGCCAGATAAATATTACCTTTTATCTGGGGTTTAGTAGTTGTTTCCACATCAAAATCAGACACACGATTCGTAGATGAATCTACCACCACCACCCGTGTTTCTTCGGGATGAACACCATCCACATATATCTTTTTTGACATTTAATAATCCTTTTGTGTTGTGGGTGTATAAAATGGACCTAACCCGTTCCCATGGGGCATCTACGCCCATGCCAAGGATGCACGCAACGATGATAAACAGCGCGACTCGGATTACAGTAAAAAGTGACAATACAAACACTTTATTTACCCCATTTTTTACAACTTCGTAAAGAATAGCAGATGGTGATTCCAAAGGCAAGGTGTTTTTATTTTTGGACTTCGATTTTTTCTGATTTGTGTTTTTTATGCGGCATTGGAATATGAGGAATTTTTTGTTTTGCCTCTTCCAGCCAACGTTTCATACGCGCGCGCAAACTGCGTTCATAAATGAAGAACAGTCCACCCACACCAATCAATGGCAACACATAATAGATTATTCTGTATGCCAATAATGCACCAAAAATATTTGCCTTGTCCACAGTGTCTGGCAAAGCCACCATAAACACTGTTTCAAAAACACCTATTCCACCAGGAACCTGGCTGAATACACCAGCCACCATCGCTATGACATAAAGACCGATAAATATGCCAAATGGCATATCTATATAGTTCTTTATACAGAAATAAAGAACCAACCCAGCACAAAGCGCATCCATAATTCCCAAAAATGTTTGAACAATGGACAAACCAAATGATGGGATTGAAAACTTTATCTCACCAATACGAATACATTTATTTTTGAACGCGATTGAAATCGCATAGTATGCAAACAACACAGACGCACATACGATAAACAATCCGTTCACACCGAATGATGCCCCCGCACTCTGCGCAAACATGTCAGACGGCACCAAACAATACCCTATGACCACTATCGCGGCATAGCCAAGAAAAAATGTAAAGCCAGAAAAAGTCAACATCTTTATAATATCAGATCCAGGAACGCGCCAACGCGTATACAAACGGTATCTTATCGCGCCGCCACTTACCACCGCATGACCGGCATTATTACTTATTGCAAAGCCCAACATTCCAGCCAACATCCATTTCCACCAGGATACTTTGCGCCCAACATAGTCAAGCGCCAGATAATCATATAAAGACAATGCGATATAGCCAAAAAAACATGCGATACATGCAAAAACCAAATTGGTAAACGGGATATTCCATAACGCGCGCGCAATATCCATCAGAGAATAATTACGAAGTTGCCAATAAAGCATACCTGCGGCAACCAGAAAGAAAACCAATCCTGCATAATTAATCAATTTCCTAAAAAAACGTTTTGTTTTTGCTGACATTTATTTTCTCTTGCAAGGGACACCATAACACCATTGAATTTAAAAAGCAAATTGATTATTTTTATCATTCCACAGCATCGTGGAATATTGTGGCGGGTAATGTGCCACCTGTGATTTTGGAATCCATTGGCGAACTGTCATCATTTCCAACCCAAACACCCATAACATAATCACTTGTTGCGCCAATAAACCACGCATCGCGATTATCATTACTGGTACCGGTTTTTCCACCAAACACACCTTCTGTGTATGCGCGTTTGCCTGTGCCTTTGGTGACAACTTCGTATAACAACTGCTTCATATATTCGACTGTTTGTGGTTGCAATATAGTTATCGTTTCAGATGGGTCACGCGAATACAACACATTTCCCGCCCCATCTTTGATTTTTGTAATCGCATATGGATGCACAGATTCCCCATCGTTCCAAATCACTGAATAAATCGTTGTTAAATCAACCAAACTCATTTCCGAAGCACCCAAAACAGTTGAATATTCTCGCTTTAAATTAGCCCCTACCCCAAGACGCGCCGCCATATTCAAAACCGTATCTATACCGTATTCTTTGGTTAGTTTTAATGGCACAGAATTAACACTTTTCGCAAAGGCAGTTGCCAAAGTTATTCCGCCATAATATCTTTCGTCATAATTCTTTGGATTGTAATCACCAATTGAAAACGGGGAATCATTCACATAAGATTCTGGGGTCATGCCATTTTCCAACGCAACCAGATAAACCACCGGTTTGAACGCAGAACCGGGTTGACGAAGCGCAGTGGCACGATTAAATTGACTGACCTGATAATTATCGCCACCAACCATTGCGCGCATTGCCCCATCGCGCGAAATAGCGACTATGGCACCCTGATAATCACCAATATGCTTGGTTAAAGACGCGGCAACTCGTTTCTGTAAATTTGTATCAAGTGTGGTATACACATACAAATCTTGATTTATTTCACCAAGACGAGATTCAACTTCATCTTTGACAAAATCTGTCCAATAACGATACAGGTTTTTATCTGCTGTCTGGGTTGCTGGTTTTAAATTTTTGATTGCGTTTTGCGCCTGTTCCAAAGTGATATATTTCTGACGCGCCATTTCATTTAAAATAATTTTTGCGCGTCTTATATTTTTGTCTGGATTTTTCAGCGGACTATACACAGTTGGCGCCTTTAACATCGCAGCAATCTGGGCAGATTCCGCCAAAGTTAATTCATTCGCAGGATGTCCAAACAGGTTGGTTGCCGCCGCATCAATACCGCGCATTCCGCCAACCAAAGAAATCCTGTTCATATACAAATCAAGAATCTGATTTTTCGTGAATCTGTTTTCCAGCCACATTGATAATATCAATTCTTGGATTTTACGCGAAACCTTTTTATCCTTGGATAAAAAGATGTTTTTTACCGTCTGTTGGGTTATTGTAGAACCACCAGCGGCAAATCGTCCATCAAATAAATTTATCACAATCGCCCTGAAAGTCCCACGATATGATATTGCCCCGTGTTTAAAGAAATTTTTATCTTCGATTGCAACAATCGCCTGCCATACATGTGGTGGCAAACCATCAACCGAAACAGGCGCACCCATTATACGACTGTCCGCACGGATTTCACGACCATCTTTGTCCAGAAAGATTATCGCAGGTTCGCGTGTTTCATGCAGCACAGAATCAAGTGACGGCATTTGTAAAAACACAAACAAAACATAAAGCCCGACACAAGCCACACATATCAACAATAAATTTATAAACAAAATTAAAAGGCGCGCACGAAAAGAGCGCTTTTTCTTTTTTTCTTTTTTGTTTTCCAATTCTGTTTGCAATTTATCTCTCCCCGATTGCGTTATCGAAATCTTCCTCTGACCATATTGTTATACCTAATTTTTGTGCGTCTGTCAATTTAGAACCTGCCTCGACCCCTGCTATTACAATATCTGTTTTTGAAGACACACTTCCGCTGACCCGCGCGCCAAGGTTTTCCAGTATTTCTTTGGCCGCGTCCCTGGTATATTTAGACAAAGTCCCTGTTAACACCACGCGTTTATCTTTTAAAATATTATTTTCCACAGAAACCTTTACTGGATTCTTTATGTTTATGTGTTTTAATAAATTATCAAGTGCTTGCATTGAATGTTCATCATGGAAAAACGACACGATTTCATCCGCCATAACTTCGCCGATACCGTCTATTTTTTCCAGTTTCCACGAACCAGCATTGCGCAAATTTTCTATCGCGCCAAATTCACGCGCCAATATTTTTGCGGTCACTTCGCCAACATCTGGTATCCCAATTGCATAAATCAAACGATGTAAATCAATATTGCGCGCGCGATTTATTGAATCTGTTAAATTAGACACAGATTTTGCCCCAAAACCGTCCATGTTCATCAATTCTTCGCCATGTTTTTCAATCAATGTGAATATATCCGCCGGCGCCTTTATCCAGCCAAGATTCACAAATAATTCAATTTGTCGCGCACCCAAACCTTCGATATCAAAGGCATGACGCGATACAAAATGTTCCAATTCGCCACGAATTTGCGCCGGACAAGATAAAGAATTCACGCAACGATATGCCACCATACCGCTTTCACGAACAACAGCGCCGCCACAGACCGGACAAACATCTGGGAAAACATAGGGTTCACTGTTTTCGCCCTTTTCTGCGACATTTACAATTTGTGGGATGACATCACCCGCCCGTTGCACAGTTACTTTGTCGCCGACTTGCACACCCAAACGCGCAATTTCATCAGCATTATGTAATGTAGCACGCGATACCAAAACCCCACCAATGTTAATCGGTTCCAATTCTGCCACAGGCGTTAAAACCCCAGTTCGTCCAACCTGAACCGTTATACCGTTTAATTTTGTAATTCCACGCGCCGCAGGGAATTTATAAGCGATTTCCCAACGCGGACTGTTTGCGCGCGCGCCCATTTTTTCTTGCAGCTATTGCCCGAAATGCTGTACCCGCCGATCCGGACGATGCCCGGCTCCTCCGGTTCGGCCTGGATCACGGCGGGCACGCTCCCGTCCGCCCCGGAAGGATACAGGTGATAGCGCACCGTGTAGGTCCTGAAAAAGAAAAGGCGGCAAATGACGCAAAGAACCAGCAGCGGCATTCCTGGGGTTTGCAAATTTCTTATTTGAACTTTCGTTCAATGCGATAAAGTCCGCGCGCGACATATAAACTTCGCCACGAACTTCTATAATCTCTGGAAAATTACCAGATAATTTTTGTGGGATATCAGAAATAGTTTTTAAATTTGCGGTGATGTCTTCGCCCATCGTTCCGCTGCCCCGCGTAAGCCCGCGCACCAAAACACCGTTTTCATAACGCGCGGAAAAAGAAAGACCATCAACCTTGACCTCAACAAATAAATCTTTGGATGTTAGTTTTTTGAACCAATCATAAACCTCACTTTCATTAAACACATCGGAAATAGAAAGCATTGGTATGGTATGCGGGAAAGATTTGAATTTATTTGATACCGCCGCGCCAACATGTGTAGAATAGCCGTTTTTCGCCAGTTCTGGATATTCTTTTTCCATTTCCAAGATTTGCGTTTTGGCATCGTCATAGGTTGCATCATCAACGATTGGCGCATCATTTTGATGGTACGCAATATCCCACGCATTAAGTTTTTTCAACAAATCTGCGTGTTGTGCGCGAATAAAAAGGTCTGCTGTTTTTTCCATATCCATATTATAGAAAATCAAAAATCACGGTGCAAGAGATTTAAAGAAAAATTATTTTCTGTTATGGATTACTATTCACTTTCCATCCCACAAACACATGACCTGTCCTGGATGGTGGGGTTGGGACATTAAATGTATCACCATACGAACAAGATTGTGGTGCCCCACCCCCGTCCCAAGATAAGGATATTGTATTTGGGGTAAACTGTGCGGTTAAAGTTTTACCTTCGGTATAATTCCAATTAAACGCGGTTGCAGCAGGTTTTACATCATTAGTCCCACTTACTGCCCAACCAACAAACCCGCTATATCCCCCTGGGATGCCACAGGTGTTCGCTGCTGGCGCAAACGATGCCCCATATGACACCACTGTTGTCAATGGCGCACTTCCAGCAGTTGCTACCCCACACGAATAAGAAACATTGTATTTTATTGCTGTGTATTGCGCGGCACAAGTAGTATTATCATATATTGTAAAATCTTGTTCCGCATCTACAATCATCCCGTCACAATCCCAATAAGCGAACTGATGACCAGTTGGTGGCGTACAATCGCTACTTGATTGGGTATAAACAGTATCACCAGAAGAATAGCTGCTGGAATCAGATGGGGAACCACTGCCCATACCACAAGAATATTGAACATAAAAGTCACCACCCCCAACACCGTAATAATCATAATTCGCAGTACATGTAGTATTATCATATATCGTGAAAGAATCACCTGGGGTTATATTTGTTCCTGTGTTGCAATCCCAATAAGAAAATTCATAACCTGGTGACGGTGTACAAGCACTGCTTGATTGTGTATAAACAGTATCGCCAGAAGAATAGCTGCTGGGATCAGATGGGGAACCACTGCCATTATAACCGCAATCATACGAAACACTGTATGCGGACGGTTCTTCATAAATACACATACTTAATTCGTCTGCGTTTTCAACAAAATTACATAAACCTTGTTGCATTATTTCTACACACGCCCAGGGACAATCTGCTTCACAAGACGAAGGATCCCCCCAATTGTCCCCAAAATAAAAC
This sequence comes from uncultured Pseudomonadota bacterium, assembly GCA_902771095.1. GTDB lineage: Bacteria > Pseudomonadota > Alphaproteobacteria > Rs-D84 > Rs-D84 > Enterousia. The sequence continues at coordinate 28,178 of CACXVH010000005.1, read as the reverse complement.
CATGATATCATTCCCGACAAATATGTTGTATTTCCATCATTATACATCCCTATACCGCACCAACAGTCTGAACCAGTTCCTGACGATGGTTGGGTTTGTGATACTTCACCTCGATAATTACCAGCAACATCAAAACACCCCCCAACCCCAGATAATGTTTCATTACCACCTGGCATAAGAGTAACCGTCCAATTTTGCCCATCGACACTTTCATTTTCCGTCCACTCTTCACAAATATCTGGATCCAAAGTCACAAGCGATATCTCGGTATTACAAGGCCCCCCCCATGGCTGTCCCTCACACATATCACTAGCATCAGGATCCGAATAAAGTGTAGCCCTTATACCTCTGTCCCCTGCTAACACATTCGCACATTCTTCAGCACAGCTATTCCGACATACACCAACAGTAGCATAACTTTCCAGAAATACCGCATTTGGTGAAGAATTACTAGTTCCATCAATATCGGTTATTTGACACCAACAATTTTTTCTGTTTCTACCGCTACCAGATACGGTATCAGGACTGCCCAATTCCCCATAGGAAGAACCAGCATCTATGCTACATATACCTATACCGTTTACAGAGCCATATGAAAAACTTACAGAGAAAGGCCCCTCGTAGGAATTACCATTATAATAAACAACTGAACCGTCTTCAACCGAATCACAAGAAACCGCCATCGCAGATGTTATATCGCCAAATGTAAAAATCAATGCGAAAATCGGGGTCGCGAAAACTCTAAAAAAATTTGCAAAACAAATCGTTCCGATTTGTTTTATGCTTAGCAATAGATTACATGTGTGTGTGTGTGTGTGTGTGTGTGTGTAGGTTTCTGCGGGTTTCAGCGTGTTGACAAAAAAATTACACCTTGTTGACATATCTTTTTCCCTTTCCTTTTTCTTTGATTGAAGCAAATTCAAAATTTTTCCGCAAGTGTTTTTTTTATTTTTTTCTTATTATCAATTCTGCCCCGGTGGGGAAGTGGCTCGCCTCAGCGAAGCGCGGGCGAGACGAAGGGGGTATACCCCCCTCACCACTTCGTGGTTTCCTCCCCCACGGGAAAAAAAAAGACAGTCCGCGATAAAAAACTATCGCAGATAAAATGTTATTGTCGTAACAACACGAACGCGTTTATTTATTGATTGTCTTTCATTATCAGACCACGCATCCGATTGGTCGCGCGCAGAAATACTAAACACCCCCTGGTTCGCAGATTGAATCTTGCCCAATTTTGCATTTGCATCTTTGGCAAACTGTTCACCCGCAGCAGTCGCATTTTTCGTTGCCATTTCTATCATTTTTATCTTGATATCGTTTAATCCATTAAACACATATATTGGACCAGCATAATCTTCGGTAACAGTTACACCCTGACGCACCAAATCCCCCATTTTGCGCGACACACCATCAACCAAGTTAACCTCGTTCGAACGAACCATTACACCTGTTTCAATAACATATCTGTCGTTGGAATCTTGACCCTGGCGCTGGGCATCGCTGTATCCGGCATATTTATCACGCACAGTTATACGAAGATTCTGTAATTCGTCTTCGTGAAAACCGTTATCCAGCAAGAAATTATGTGTCTTTTCAATATCGTTATCGATTGCCGCTTGAACCTTTACCAAATCGCCACCAACACGATTGAATTTGATGTTCCAAATTGCAGTGTCTGCAACGACATCCATTTCCGCCAAACCCTTTACCGTCACAGTGCGCTTTGCCAAAGATTTATAAAACCCATTTCCAATAAAAAATCCCCCCAGCGCAACACCAAAAGCCATTATAATGACCCAAACCAACGGTAAATTTTTGATTTTTTCTGATAATTTCATAGTGACTCTCCTTTCGTCGTTGAAAGGATTATAGATTCATAAAAAATATAAAGCAAGAGAAATAAAATACTAATATTCTTTTGTGGCGATCAAATCGTAAAAACCTTTCCTGTCGTTATTATAAATATATAGCATTTTATTATAGCTTTCCAGATTAGATTTTAAATCTTCATATTCTATTGGTAACATAACAAACAATTCGCGCATGTTTTTATACTTGATTTCGACATCTGGTTGTTGTTCCAGTTGTCTAAGGACACTGAAATATTCTTTTGTTGGTAACTTAGAAATGTCCTGGTTTGGATAAAGTTTCTGCAAAGCATTTTCTTTTGCTGAATTATATTCTTTTTTAGCGTTTTCAAAAGATTTAAACAATTTTTTATATTTAAAATCCATCGTTTTGATTTTTGCCTTTGAATAATCAGCCAATATCTTTATCGATTCTATATAAAGTTGTGGTTTCTTGCGTATCATATTTCTTAATGCATGGGACATATGATTTTCTGTAATCCAGGCAATTTTATGAGAACTGCGTTCTGTCGGGTTTAACATGTATACATCCACACCACTTGTGGAAGAATAAACAACTTTGCCATAAAAAGAAACCTGTGAACCCAACATACCAAAATTTGGATGTGTGTAATCTATGAAATGCCCATATTCATGACTTAACAACGCAATAAAATCTGGAAAATATTCATATTTTAACAAACCTATTTCTTTCAATAATTTGTTATAATAGCCCTTGCGCAATTTTTTAGGATATTTTTTACCTTTCAGCACCTTTATTAAAAAATCTATTGCGTCTTCAATAAAAGCCGTAGCCAAAGAACGCCGCCCAACCATAACTTTGATTTTGTCTTCTATGTTGAAATATTCATTTGTTCCTTTGATAATTTTTTTTGCAAAATCTTGTTGCTGTTTTCGTGTCAACGCTTCAAAAGTCCATGCTTTTTTTAGCATTTCATCATCATTGCAAATTATATCAGTACATATTTGTGCGCGTTCTTGGGCAATCTGTTCCATTGCAGATTCGCTTATAGAATCATGTAGTTTTTTTCGTAAAATATTGTCAACTGTATCATTTCCTTTGCCACGTGCTTTGAACATTTGCGCCAATTCTGAGTTTCGTGTAGAAAATTTACCGCCTATGGCATTCAACAATTTTGAATCTTGTTCAATCATATACGAAAAATCCGCCAAAGTTATATTCTTTGGCGCATATTTCGTATAAATGGTTGCAATCTTTTTTGTTTTATCTGCCATTTTTTTATTTTTAACGTTGATTTTGCAATGTCATTTGCTTGCGTTTGGCTAATTCTTGTTTAACTTTTCTGTCTATTTCTTTGTTGCTGAACGATTTAAGTCTTTGTATTTCATCAACCACTGCGAAACCACAGCCATACAATATCAATACCACTGATGCAACAAACACAGCAATAGCTTTGTTGTTGTCTTCAATCGGAACAAAAAGGGGTAAAACCAACAGAACAAGACCCACCTGTGCCAACAATACAGGATGCAATTCCCACAAATCTTTCCCCGTTTTTTTCAGTTTATTTCTGTTCATTTTTTATCCTTTTTTTGTTTCAAAGGTTGTTTTACAGGTATAATTTTTACACAAAAAAAAGTGTTGTCAAGTTTTTTTGTAAATATCTTAAGGCGGGTGACCAGATTGATTCCGCTTTGCTCCATTCCCCTTGGCTCGTTCGCTTCGCTCACCGGCATACTTTCGTCTGTCTCTCGCCTGCGGGTCGACTGGCTTTTTCGTCAGTTCGAATCTGACCCGACCAAATAAATAAAAAACCGCACCATTCGGTGCGTTTTTTATTTATGGGGCGGGTGACCAGATTCGAACTGGCGACATTCGGTACCACAAACCGACGCTCTAACCAACTGAGCTACACCCGCCATAACTTTTTGGGACTTAACCCTATTTTTTGTCCGCCTTCGCCAAAGGCTTCGGTGGACACTCGATTTTCAGCCCTCGCTTTGCAGCGGTGAAAATCGGTGGTGGAGCTGATCAGACTCGAACTGACGACCCCTTGCATGCCATGCAAGTGCTCTACCAACTGAGCTACAACCCCATGCGAAAGGGTATTTTATATTTCTTCTTGCCAAAAGTCAAATCATTTTGCTAATCTTTTACTTAAGGTATATTTTTTGAAGGAGTTTTTTATGGATTATACATCATTAAAATCAGAAGTTGAACAAAAGACATCTCAGACACTGGAAGTTTTGCAAAACGAATTCGCAGGTCTGCGCACAGGGCGCGCATCCGTGCATTTGCTGGATGGGATACGGGTTCCGGTTTATGGTTCTGAAATCCCATTGAACCAGGTTGCCACCGTTTCTACACCAGACAATCAAACATTATCTGTGACAGTTTGGGATATAAATAATGCAGCATATGTCGAAAAAGCGATTCGTGATTCTGGACTTGGGTTAAACCCAATGACTGCGGGTGGTGTTATTCGTCTTAATCTGCCACCATTGACAGAAGAACGCAGACGTGAATTAACCAAGGTCGCCGGAAAATACGCAGAAGAAGCAAAAATATCTATTCGTAATATTCGCCAAGATGCTATGTCGAAAATCAAGCGCGCAGTAACTGATAAAGAAATATCCGAAGACGACCAACGCAAATACGAAGAAGATATTCAGAAAGTTTTCGACAAACGCGCAACAGAAGTTGATGCAATGCTTAAACAAAAAGAAGCAGATATTATGTCTGTATAAATTACAATATAAAACTTAACATTTTATATAAAAAGGTGGCACAAATGTTCAAATTTTTAAAAAAACAAAAAAATGAAACTAATTCAACAAAAATTCCGCAACATATCGCTTTTATTTGCGATGGAAATCGCAGGTGGGCTGAAAATCACGGTCTGCCACCATTAGAAGGACATCGTGCAGGCATATCCAATTTTGAAAACTTGGTTGACTGGTTTATGAAACGCGGTGTATCAACAGTTACTTTCTTTATTTTTTCCACAGAAAACTGGAATCGCAGTGAGGAAGAAGTTAATTTTTTGATGGATTTGTTTTACAGCGAATTAAGTAAAAATATGAAGAACGCGATGGAAAAGAATTTGCGTTATCGTGTTATTGGTTCACGCGAAAGATTACCAAAAAAATTGGCAAAACTTTGTGATGAATTGGAAGAAAAGTCCGCAGAAAACACAAACGGAACGGTTGTTTTTGCGCTGAATTATGGCGGACAAGATGAAATTATTCGTGCTGTGAATGCTGCAATCAAAGATGGCAAACCTGTGGACAAAGAAACATTTGAAACATATATGGATACGGGCGATTTATTACCGATTGATTTGATGGTTCGCACAAGCAATGAAAATAGAATATCTAATTTCCTGCTTTGGAAATTAGCATATGCAGAATTGTTGTTTATACCAGAACATTGGCCAGAATTGGTTAAATCTGAAAAATTATGGCAACATGTATTAAACGAATACCAAAAACGCGATCGTCGTTTTGGTGGTGGAAAAAAGAAAAACTATTTAGGGAAGAAAAAATGAAAACTAATGAATTATCTAATAGTGTTTTGCGGTTTATATCTGCCGGGGTAATGATACTGGCGCTTGTTGGTGTGATTGCATTGCAATCGTGGTTCCCAGCATGGCACATCGTTCGCTGGGTAAGTGTTATAATCGCAATCGGTACAATCTATGAAATGTTTAAATGTTTAAAATCTGTCAATTCAGATGTGTTTAACAAGCATGCTGGATATTTCATAATATTTACATTGATGTTATTTTTGATGCTTGTTTCTGCTTATTTTGTCGGCGCCCATCCGTGGATTATGTTGTGGTTGTTGCTAATCATCGTTGGCGCAGATGTTGGTGGATGGCTTTTTGGGCTGATATTCGGTGGCGACAAAATGTGGGAAAGGTTATCTGCGCACAAAACATGGTCTGGGCAAATTGGTGGTATTCTTTGCGGAACGGCTATGTCTGTGATATTTTTCCTTTATTTTAAACCATTTGGCGAAGACGCTTTGTTTGCTGTTTTGTTTGGTTGCACAATCGCCCTGCTTTCTCAATATGGTGACTTAACAGCCAGTTTCATCAAAAGATGTTTCGGTATAAAAGATTTCAGCAATATATTACCCGGACATGGCGGAATACTTGACAGATTTGATGGTTGGATTTATGTATTGCCTTTTATTTGGTTTTTCATTTAAATAAAGGATTAAAGGATAAAACATGCATACACTTTTAACGATAGTCGCTTTGTTAATAGTTCTGGGGATTGTGGTCTTTGTCCACGAATGGGGTCATTTTATGGCTGCGCGTTGGGCAGGTGTGCGTGTTGATGCTTTTTCTATTGGGTTTGGACCTGCACTTTTAAAATGGCACGACAAACATAATACTGTATGGAAGTTATGCTGTCTGCCTTTGGGTGGATATGTTTCCATATACGGTCAAGAAGACATGTTCAACCGCAAAAAATATCAAGAATTACCAAAACAAAAAAAGATTGGACATTATTTATCTGTGCCTGCGTGGAAACAGTTTATAATTATTGCGGCCGGGGTATTTATGAACTTTATGTTGGCATGGGTGATTTATTCTACTGATTTTATGTTTCGTCCGCGCACGGTTCAATTACCAGTGGTCGGTCAAGTTGTTCGCGACAGCGTCGCGTTCAATGCAGGGGTGCGTGCTGGCGATGTTATAATGAAAATAGATAATGCAAATATTGAAAACTGGGGCGAATTGATTATCGCAAAAGAATTGGCTGATAAACACGATGCAAATGTTTTATTGGCGCGTAAAGATAAGTTAATTCGCGTTACTTTGCAACCAGCAGAAAGATGGGGCTTGATTGCAGACGGCAGCAAAACTATGTTCCGCAAGAAAGGATTTTTCGGTGCAGTATATTCTGGATTACGCGAAACATATCATCAATCAAAAACTTTGTTAATAGTGTTAAAACAAATCATCACTGGCGAACGCTCTTCAAAACAATTGGGGTCATTTATCACGATTGCCCAAGTTTCTGGACATGCATTAGAGGCCGGGTTCTTTGTGTTTTTATCAATAATCGCCCTGCTTTCTGTGAATTTGGGTGTAATCAATCTGTTGCCATTGCCTGTTCTTGATGGTGGATATTTGCTCATTTTAATTATAGAAGCAATAACTCGTCGCAAATTGGGTGGCAAAGCAATGGAAATTACGATATTGGTTGGATGGATTTTAATTGCATTATTGTTCGCTTTTACTATGTGGAATGATATTGCACGCGTGTTTGGGTGGAATTAGAAAGGATAAGTCATGGTTATTACATATATTCCTGTTGCTGGGTTGACAATCAAAGAAGCTTTGGTTTGTGCAATTCAAAAATCAAAAGATAACAAATGCACGGTTATGGCTGTGCTTAATGATGTTGTTATGTTCGTAGACAAAAATACAAATGTTGATGCAGCATTGGAAGAATATCACGAAAAACAAGATTTAAGATATTATACAGCCCTCGTAAAAAGAGCCAGATATTGTGTTAATCTTACCAAAAGAGCAAGATAAAATGAAACATCGTATATCAACATATTGTTTGTTATCTGTTTGTGGTATTGTTTATACTGATGCTTGTTGTGCAACAGTATTGTCGCGCATTGATGTCACTGGGACACAACGTATGGATGCAGAATCTGTTCGTATTTTATCTGATGTCAAGGTGGGCGATAATGTAAATTCAGAAACAGTTAATGAAATAGCAAAAAAATTACAAACCAGTGGATATTTTTCATCAGTAAATGCCTTCCTTGACGGCAGTGTTTTAAAAATCAAAGTTGATGAATCACCTGTTATCAATATGGTGACTGTTGAAGGTAATGATGAAATTGATACTGATGATTTGAAAAAAGAAATAAAAACCAAAGAACGCACTTCATATGATAAATCTGTAATTGGCGCGGATGTTCAACGCATATTGACACTGTATCAACGCAAGGGCTTTTTTGGAACAAAGGTTAATCCAAAAAAAATCGATTTGGACAATAATCGTGTAAATATCGTCTATGAAATCAAAGAAGGTCATCCAACCTATATCAAAGATATTGATTTTGAAAACAACAAAAAATTCCGTTCACGCACTTTGCGTGGCGAGATATTATCGCGCGAACATGCTTGGTGGCGCTTTATGACCCAGTTTGATGTTTATGACGAAGACAGAATTCAATACGATCAACAATTGTTACAGCAATTTTATTTACGAAATGGATTCCTTGATTTTCGCGTGACAGATGCCAAGGGGGAATTTTCTCAAAATCGTGAATATTATTCTGTGAAATATACTGTGGACGAAGGTAACCAATATAAAATCGGGAATGTCACAATTGATAATCCTTTCCCTGATGTCCCAGATAAAGAATTAACCAAAGCGTTAACAATATCAAAAAAAGATGTTTATAACATTGATGAAATCGAAGCCACAATGAATGCCTTACGCAGCAAGGTCGCAGACCATGGTTATGCTTTTATCAGTGTTGAAACAATTCCAACAAAACACGAAGATTCGCGCACAGTCGATATGAATTTCAAGATTCAAAAAACAAATCGAATTTATATCAATAACATCAATTTATTGGGCAATGTGCGGACTTTTGATAATGTTATCGAACATCATTTACCCATGCGCGAAGGTGATCCTTTTTCATTACAAACGATTGAAACAGGTCGTCAAAATTTGATGCACACCCGTTATTTCAAAGATGTTCAAATGGTTCCGACACGACTGGCCGATGCCAATATGATGAATTTGGATGTCAAGGTTGAAGAACAACCCACAGGCGAATTGTCTGGCGGATTTGGATGGTCTACAATCAACGGTTTTATGGTTGATGCAGGAATCACTGAAAATAATTTTATGGGGCGCGGTCAAGTTGTTCAATTAAAAGGTTCCATAGCACAATATCAACGTCAGGCATTATTCAGTTTTACAGAACCATATCTTTTCAATCGCGAACTGTCTGGTGGTTTTGATATATCTTATACAGAATACAAATATTCTAAATTGGGTGGATATGGATACGACCGCGATTCTTTTGTCGTTGCAGGAAGATTGGGCTGGCGATTAACAGACCATTGGACGCAAACAATGCGATTATCTGCTTCGTTTGATCAAAACTATGATTTACAACTGGGCGGTTGGCGCAAGGCAGACCTTTATACACTTGGCACAAATTTGCGTTATTATAATTTGAACACTAATTTCCAACAAAACACTCATACTGGTATCGTTGGCGATTTGGGGGTTGCATATACTGGATTTGGCGGAACAAATACATTTATGCGATACAGTGCTGATATTACCGCGCTTTGGAAATTCTTTGATGACAGATGGCAATTCCGCACAGGATGGGAATTTGGATATTTACAATCTTTGGAAAGCGATAATTATATTCCACGTGTTTATCGTTATTTCTTGGGCGGTGAATCTTTACGCGGATTTGATGTTGCTGGTGTTGGTTCGCGCAATTGGTTTTACAGAAGTTATTCTTTGGGCGGATTATGGAAAGCAAATGGTTCAACCCAAATCAATTTCCCAATATTTATTCCTGATGAATATCAAATAAAGGGGTTTGTATTTATGGATTATGGAATTTTGGGTAAACCTCCACGCAGAGAATATGAATACAAAGGCAAACCAAACATTATTGACGAAGATTGGCGCACATCTGTTGGTGTTGGTATTTATTGGAACACACCAATGGGACCAATGAACTTCTCTTGGGGATGGCCATTAAAAGTCAATAAATATGATGATGAAAGACGATTCTTGTTGTCGTTTGCAACACAATTCTAGATTGTTTTGTCTTGACGCGGGGGATGGATATTTCTTATAATTTAAGAAAAGGAAAAGGAGAACACATGAAAAAACTTTTAATAATTCTGACATTGGCGATTGTTGGCTTTGGATTATCAGGTTGCGGTCAAATTTACGACAGCGAACCGGTCAGCATTGGTTATGACAATAACGAATTGAAATTAAGTCCGTGTGCCTGTATCTTGGTTTACCAGGCCTAAGGGTTGATTGAAACATGGGGGGATTGATTGGATTACCCAAACAATTTTAATATACCTGCATTTCCTGCGGGCAAAACGATTGCTTTTACCCGCACTGTTTCTATTTGGATATCAATAGTATTTTTCTTTATTGTTGTAGCATGTGGATTTTTACTGTTATTTGTCCATGCGCGTAAAAATTTTCCATTTCTTATATCAATTAATCCTATTACCGAAGATTGGAATGTTATCGCATACCCTGGCGAAAAAGAAAAACCGATACCACAGTATCAATATATCCAAGAAAAACTGGTTCACGATTTTGTTAAAGATTGGTTCACTATATCCGATGATATGAATACTAACGAAAACATATGGGAAAAATGTTCTGTCGAAGAATGTCAAGATTCTGCTCAGTTTAATCCGACAACAAAGAAATGTGCATTGTCTTGTAAATCTGCAGATACAGTGTTTGCTGATTTTATTAAAAAAGTTTTGCCTAATTATCGTGCCAGGGTCACCCAAGCCAGCGAAAAATGGACTATACCAGCCAAAGGGCTGTTGATTACTTCAAACATAGTTTCAGAAAAAAGCAGCAAATGGCAAGTTTATGCGGTTGTAAATTCTTCAATTATGGGAAATTTTGATGTCTTGATTTTCGTGGATGTTGAGCGAGATATTGATTTATATCCCGCCACATTTGGATATTACATAAATCAATTTAATTCATACCGGATTGCACAATGAATAGATTAAAAGGATTTTTTGTTGGAATATTTTTGTTAATCGCTGTTTTGGCCATGATTGTGTTATCTTCACTTATATACCAGGCCAGCGAACGTTCTTCGATAAAATCTTATATATTTCAAACTGCTAATAATGCGGGGCAACGCGTTGGGACATTACAAAATTTAAACGATATGTCTGCGACAGAGTTGCGCAATAAATTGATAAAGAAATATGTTTCTGAATACTTTAAGGTTATTCCAGGTGATAAAAATATCACTGAAAGACCGACATTACGTATAATGTCAGGCACAAATGCTTTTAATTACTGGAAACAGACAGAAGCAAAAACTATTACAGATATGTCTTCAAAAAATATGTTCCGTATTGCGCGTGTGCACGATGACGGCATCGCGATGTATAACAGACCTGAAGAAAAACGGCAAAATTCTAATAGAAACCAGAGTATATATTACAAAGTGCGTTATTATACATCAACTTGGGCAGATTCTAATACCCCAGAAACAGAAGCAATTTATGACCAAGGGACTTTGTATCTAGAAATTGAATTTGAACCTGGCTTACGCGAAACCATTGATGGAAAAAAATACGACATCCGGAAATATTTGGAATCTGGCAGAAATCCTGCTGGGCTATTCAGGTTTCGTGTAATTAATATTGGAGATAATACAAAAAGATGATAAAGAAAATTTTGTTTTTAATATCAATTTGTTCAATGGCGGTATATTCGCCCGCTTTGTTTGCAGACGATGATTTTTATGACGAATATGAATATGATGATACGACAGATGATTTATCTTTTGACGAATTTGCTACTGTTGATAGTGGCGATATAGATGTTAATACAGAAAGTGTGTCTTTAGATTATGGCAGAACACCTGTTGATGTTAAGCATTTTGATATTGCGGGCGTAATGTTGGGAATGGATTATGACGAAGTATATAATTTGTTTTTTAATCGTTCTGGGCTTTATGCACCACGCGCAAAGAACAGTGTTGTTTATACTATAAACAAAGAATGGAAATATAATCTTGATTACGAATGTCGCCAAAACAATATTTTCATCCCAGAAAAATTGGAAAAGTGTATATATTCTTTGGCAAAAAATCGCGGGTTGTTATACGTGTCTGAAATACATTTGGAACGCGGTTTTACCGACGAAACAATTGATGTTTATTTTACAAGTAATGCCACAGATAACCTGGTTTGGAAAGTTGTATATTCTAATGATGTAAATAACACAGAAGGCGATAGTGAAAAATTTGAAAACATTCGCGAAAAAAAGATTCTGACCTTTTGGCAGGGTGTGATTGATAAATATGGTGTTCCAAATTCTGGCGAAGATAAATGGCTTTCGTCTGAAAACGCCTATGACCCAATGATGCAGGCATATTATGGTCAGTTGGTTCTGATTGATAATGGATTAAATACAACAGATTCTTCGTTAAACATTCAACAGGCGCGCGAAAATTTCCAGGCAAAACCTTATGCGTTCTAAGAAAACATCTTATCAAGTTGGTTTATATTCTGAATTTCTGGCGCGTATGTATTTGCGTTTTCACGGGTATCGCATATTAAAAAGCAGATATGTAACCGGTAAAAACACTAACCGTGCAGAAATAGATATTATCGCCAAACATAAAAATACTATTGTTTTTATAGAAGTCAAGGCGCGCAAAACTGTTGATGCCGGTTGGGATGCTATAACACCGCAACAGTCTGCGCGCCTGCGCCGTGCCGCAGAAACATATTTAATACAAAATCGTTGGAACGGTGATGCGCGTTTTGATGTTATAATAGTGTGCGGTCATAAAATATATTGGGCAAAAAATGCAATCTAGTTTTTTATAACCGCACTTTTAATCAATGTGACATCTTCTTTGATTCCATCTATTTTTAATTGTAATTGTCCGATACCAGATTCCAATATTGTTGTTCGGTTTTCCAATGCTGTTATTCTTTGGTCTTGTCTTTCAACTTCTGCAACATAAGAATCTTGGCGCGCAACCCAATAAATTAAACCCGCGACAAAAGCAATTAAAAACCAACTGTCTCGCAATATATCTAGAAAGTTAAAAAAATTTTGCTGTTTCGCCATTTTGTTTTAATAATTTACCATAAATAAAATGTTATGTTGGATTATTACCTCTTTTGATTAAGTTTTCTATCTGATGAACCAGTGCATTTTGTGCTGCCCACCAACGCAATTCTTCATCTGTCACATTTTGCCCCAAAATACGTTCTATGGTTAAAGAACACAGATGGGTCAAAACTTGTTTGCCAGACGCACTGGAAAATGTTCGTACATATTGTTTTTCAATTTCGTTCATTATGATTCCTTTTAAATGGACATTTCTTCACGCGCCATTTGTGCAATTGGCGCAATGTATTTTAATTCAGCATCACTATGCAAAGAAATTTTATCTATCAATCCGCGACGCGATAAAATTTGCAAACCGCGTTCACACAAAGGTCTTATAAATTCATGCAGCAAACGACCATATGTAGCCCCCAGAATTCTTACCATATCTGCGTTACGCGCCAATATTTCTGTGGCAGTCATTTCTTTATCAGATAACAACCCTAACCTATCTGCCAAAAGAGTATGTCTGATTCTATCACGCAAATCACGCAAAACGATTTGTGAAACATCAAAGTCCGCACCACTGGATAAAGGTGTTAACCCAGAACTGCCCACTGCTTTTGGTATAATTGCCCCAGGTGTTAAATTTATATTAGAAAGATTGATAACCCCATCATCATCGGCTTGCCAGATACCACTTACCGCGATTGTTGCGTTTTTTAACACCAATTCAACAACTTTGTTTGCTGTCTTGATATCAGGCAAAGCACGCAATACTGGACCGCGACCATATAATTCCCCACTGACAAGTGACCAACGGAAAATTATGTATGGATTTGTTTCAAATGTTCCGCGTGCAACAACATTATTTTCGAAATCGCCACCAACATCTATCCAGGCCGTAAAATCTTTGCCAACCAAAGATTGAACTAATTTTATCGGTGTTTGCGGATTATTTTTTACTGTTTCTTTTATATTGTTTGGAAATGTCACTGTTGGGTATTTTTCCATCAATTCACAGGCAGGTAGCGATGTAGTATGAAACACCGCATTTGGCAATATTGCTAAATCTTTCATTGGAATTGCCGTAAAGGAAAAAGCAGAATCTGCCCCCAATGGATTTTCCGCCATAAACAAACATGCTGTTCCAAGAACGACTAAATCTATATAGCATTGATGTATAGTCGTGTAAAAGTTTGAATCATTAAGATGTGCGCGCAATACATTTGTTGCGGTTTCTGCGTCTGGCGACAAATCGCTTTCACGCACCAAGTTTATCCAAAGTGATTCTGGCGGTGTCAGCAAAGAATACATTGATGCCGCCAAATTATCTACTGCATCAGCAGCAGTTGCATCAAACAATGTTGCGACTTCTGTATCATCTGTGGGTATGGTATAGCGCATAGCATTTTTCCATCTGGACAACCAAACTTCTCTTTCGTCCAATGCGCGTTTATATAATTGTATAAGATTTTTTTGCATCGTTTTTCCTTTTTGTTATTCATATTTTGAAATATGTGTTTGCATGAATAATTTGATTATGTTGATTGATGGCTCTTACTGGATGTGGGTTCATAGTTAATGCGCCAGCAACAGCATCCAAACCATCATCATGTTCATTTGAACCCATGGGTGTCCAAGCCAGCATTTCTGATAACAACATTGTTTGTTTTATCTTTTCATGCATGTAAAGACGACCAGTGGTCAAAATTGGTTCAATTGCATTTAAAATTCTTGTTTCTTTTTTTGTATGATTGGCAATTTGCACAATGTTTATTGGCATTTGCTTTTTTGTTGCAGTATTTCGAATAATTTCTGGCAACGCATTACCAATACCATTTATTTCTATCCCTATTCTTATCAAATTATGTTCTTGCATAAATTGCAGGACTTTTTCACACTGACTTGCCAACGGATATAAATCATCATCTGCGACTGTTATATATAAAATGTCGTGAATAAACACAGTACTATTTCTATCATCACGATAAATTAATACACACACACTGCCGTCTGATGTAGAACGACCAGAAGACGGGTCCCAATAAAAAGATACCCCAGATATTTCATTGGAACCAATTCGTGCAAAATGATTATTAAATTCATCACAATAAAAATTGATTGCCCCAGGGTCTAGATAAACCTGCTCTTCGGGGACATATTCCAACATCATTTGCGCAGAAAAGTGGCGTGGTCCAACAATGTTTTCCAATTCGTGTATTTTTTCCAATGGAAACATCTCTGGCCAAGCCGGATTTCCAGCATCATCCAATATCGGTATTCTAATTTTTTTATATCCCCGTAAAAAAGGGGTTGAATTATCAAAATTTTCGTTTAATCTAATAGACATGGACTTTACCCCGAAAACTTTACCAGTTAATCTAGAAGCCGAACAGGCAGTTCTGGCGGCGGTATTGATGAACAATCGCGCACTGGAATCTGTATCTGAATTTTTATTGCCAGAACATTTTTTTCATCCGGCACATCAAGAAATTTATAAATTGGCACTGCGTCAGTTTGCGCTTGGGATACCTTTTGATATCATTACTGCGAAAACTTATTTAGAACAGCAAGGGACTCTTGAATCTGTTGGTGGAACAGAATATTTGTCTAAATTGGTTTCTGCGGGTTCAACAGTTGTTAATGTTGAACATTATGGTCGCATAGTTTTTGATAATGCACGCCGTCGTGATTTAATACACTTGGGGCAAGAAATCGTTGACGATGCTTATACCGAAGATTTGGATAAAAGTGTTAATACCCAAATAGAAACCGCAGAACAAAAGTTGTTTAATCTGGCATCAACAGGTCAATCAACACGCAGTATTGTTACATTAGGCGATGCATTAAAAAGTGCGCTGCAAGAAGCAGAAATCGCCTATAAAGCGGACGGTAAATTGTCCGGTTTGACCACAGGTTTGGATGATTTGGATAAATCTATAAGCGGTCTTCACCATTCTGATTTAATCATTATCGCTGGACGCCCAGCAATGGGAAAAACTACTTTGGCATTAAATATTGCTTTTAATGCAGCAAACGCAATTCTTAATGGGCGCGCAAATCAACAATACAAAGGCGCAGTTGTGTTTTTCAGTTTGGAAATGTCCTATCCTCAACTAGCCGCAAGAATATTGTCTTCTCAATCAAAGATACCATCATCACGCATGCGCGAAGGTAGCAACCTGACAGACGAAGATTTTATGAAAATGTCTCAGTATGCAGATGCTTTGGCCAAGGTTCCGATTGTTATTGATGATACATCAGAGATGTCTGTTCCTGCAATAAAAACACGCGCCCGCCGTATTGCACGACAGTTTGGCGGTCTGGCATTAATTGTTATTGATTATTTACAGTTGATGACTGTTCCTGGTGGTAAACGCAACGATAATCGTGTTCAAGAGTTATCTGAAATCACCCGTGGTTTGAAAATACTTGCCAAAGAATTGGATGTTCCGGTGATTGCGTTATCTCAATT
Source organism: uncultured Pseudomonadota bacterium (assembly GCA_902771095.1). Taxonomy (GTDB): domain Bacteria; phylum Pseudomonadota; class Alphaproteobacteria; order Rs-D84; family Rs-D84; genus Enterousia. The sequence goes on along the minus strand of CACXVH010000005.1, from coordinate 12,008 downwards.
ATCGCGTAAGGTTGAAGACCGTGATGATAAGCGACCAATTTTATCTGATTTGCGTGAATCTGGGTCTATTGAGCAAGATGCTGATATTGTTATGTTCACATATCGTGAAGAATATTATCTTGATGGTCATTCACCAGAACAAAGATTATCTGGCAATGCATCTGAAAATGTTCTGCAACATTGGCAAAATCGCTTGAATCGTGCCCGAAACAAGGCCGATGTTATCGTGGCCAAGAATCGTCATGGAAAACCAGAAACTGTGCATCTTAGTTTCAACGGTGAATATTCATTGTTTGACAACTTGCAATTTAATGGGCAACCAACACCAGATGCAGATTTTGACCAACAATATGCACAAACAGCAAACACCAAAAGTCAGTCCAGCATTGATATAAATGATATCCCAGATGATATTATTTAATTTTTTCTTGCTAACTTCATAAAAATTGACTATCATTTTGTCAACATATATACAAGGAGTTCGCACATGGCACAAGAAGAAATAATTTTTCCAAACAACATCCGCAACATTCGTGCTGCCAAAGGTATGAAAATGACAGATTTGGCTAGACGTGCTAACTTGTCTTTGTCCGCTGTTTCAAAAATTGAAAAAGGTGTTCGCAGATTAAACCAAAAACAATTATTAAATGTCTGCACTATTTTGGGCTGTAAATTATCTGATATATTCATTCATGAATCTGATGCAGTTGCTCAAAATTGGCAAAAAGAAATCAAACGGCGCTTAACTGACAATGCGGGCAGCGGATTAAAAGTTTTTGGTTCTGGTCTTCGCAAAATCCGTCAACGTTCAGAAAAAACTATTGCTGATGCAGCGCATGCCGCCAATATGACTCTTTCTGTGTATCATAAAATCGAAGTTGGTCAACGCGAAGTTTATGAAAATGAAATTGATGTTTTGGCGAATGCTTTTGGATATACAGCATCACAATTATTTGATGAAATCGCGAAACTTTATAACAGCGGCGAACTTACCAAACAGATTAACAAAGTGACCGAACGTGTTAAATCCGTTATAGAACCCCGCAACCCAAGTTCCGGACTTAACATAAGTGGCGGCTTGTATGGCGCACAATTGTATGATAATGCGCGTAAAAAATTGGTTCCTGTATTCGGAACACCAGACGGTAAATCTATAAAACTGAAAAAATCTGATGAAACAATGATTGTTGCACCGTCAACTTTGGAAGGACGCAGTGGCATATATGCTGTTATTCCAAATTCTAAACGGGTCGGCGGTTTTATACCTGAGACCGCATATGTTTTTGCAGATGCTAATATAACACCAAAGGTTGGTGATTTGGCGGTATGTATAAATGCAGATTTTTCAAAATTAAAATCCGATGAAATTGTTGATGCAAATATCGCTATTGTTCGCCAAGACGCACATGGTAAAACATACGGACATATATCTAATCCAGAAGAAAAGATAAATGCCAAGACAATGCATAAGATTGTTATGATTGTTATGCGGTAAATTTAACATGGGGTTAACAGGAGGGATATAAATATGCCACAACAAGCACACATTATCGCACAAAGATTGTTAAACCTTTATCGTCAAGAACATGTTATTGAAGGTGGTTGGTCTGCTGTTAACAAAGTTTTTCTTGCAGAATCTAATGATGCCCAGGTTATATCTGAATTGGAAAATATGCCCACTGGGAAAAAACTTGTCGCACATATAAATAATCTAAGGAACAAGAAAACCCCTATGAACACCATTGATAAAGATTTGTTACCATATGGTGGTTTGATGTCAGGGATTGAAATAAGTTTTTCTTTGACCGATACAGAATTGAATGAACTTAAAAATGCTTTGGATAATTTCAAACCGACAATGGAAAGTTTGAACACTCTTAAAAGCATGCCTATAATCCGCAAATTTGGTAATGATTGGACCCAAGACATCAAAGCGGCAATTGTATCGAAACCAGATATGCTGGCAAAATGGGACATTGTTATTCAAACTGACAAAGCGTACAGGATATGGAATTCTGCGCGCGAGTTATTATCAGAAACTTTGACAGAACGCAATCGCGCACAAATCCAAGCCGATATGCCAGAATATGAAACATTTTTACCAATGTTTGGAGATTCTGGGAAAGAGATGTTAAAAAGATTGCGAACTTTTATGTCTTCTCAATCTGCATAACTATTCCGTTTTATATATCGTGTCTTTTGTATGCGGGGTTCCTATGTAAATCATAGCGCCTTTTGGGGACACTATAAAATCCAATTCTCGTAATCTTTCACGTAATTTGATTCGTTTTTGGTATGTATCGCAAGTATTAGGCACTTCAACATCGTCACAAATTATCAAGTCCGAACGCATTCCAGTTATGTTGCCAGTAATACCTTGGCATATTACAGAAGGTTCACGAATACCGACTGGTCGTTTTATTGTGATTTTATGACTGCCCCACTCTTTCTTTACATCTGGTAATATATCAGAACACCAAGGATGATTTTCCAAAATGTTTTTTATATGAGATACCATCCGTGATGCCAAACCAGATTCTGCGGACAATATTAATATCCTAATATTAGGGTTATGATACAAAACACATGCTGCAAAAACACCGACAACCGTAGATTTTCCAGAGTGTCTGAATGCATTTAACAAACCGCGATGCGGTTCATCATTCAATACATCCACCAAAAAATTTATTATTTTATAATGGTGTGTTGGTGTTGGGAAACCCAGTATTTTATTCCATTCTTCTAAAAAACTATATGCTGCCGTAATCGTCATTATTTTCATTTGGTGCTTCTTCTGTAACAGAACCGTAATCGTTTATCAATTGTGGTAATGCACCATTTAAAACGGATAGCAAATTATTATACAGCCCTAATACTGCGCCGCCAGACAATTTATCTTCTATTGTTTGTAAAACATAATTTATTTGATTCAATACTGTTTCATGAATATTTGCCCATTGCGATGTATCAACATCCACAGCATTTAAATCTTTTATCGCGGCCAACAAAAAATTAAAATCAGAATTCAAATCTTCAGGGTCTATTTTTAATGTCGGCTGATAATCAATCACTCTGTCCAAAGAAATATGTCTGAAAATATCTATATTTGCTCCAGATTGTGGTGCCGTACCAAATTCCACTGTTCCGCCTGTAAAATCATTGTTTGGGTTTATATCGTATTGTGTATCATCCAGTAATTCATTATTTATACAAACTTTGACATCTGCATTTTGAAAAAAAGGGAAAGCAAAAACATATTCTGTGGTTGCCCCATCGCCAGTATAAGATATTTTATACATGAAATCCCCCTATCCTGCTATTTTATCTACCTTGGACAACCAGGCCTTTAAAAGATTTGGTTTTTTAACTTTTATCTTTTTCAATTGTTCAAGATTTGTTTTCTTTTTTTCTTCGTATGGCTCAGCAGTTTCACTACGCAATCTTTTTAATACAGCATCTTCGGATAAACTGGTGCCAGAATTACCTGTGGCTCCATATTTTGCGCGTTGTTCAGCCAATACTTTTTTTATTAAATTTGTTTTTGTGTTTTCATTAGAAGCAATTTGTTCTAATATTTTTTGTCGTTCATTTTTTGCTGTTTTCTTAGAATTATTATAATCTAATACACTTGTAACATCTGATACTAGTTGTCCCATAAAAAATCTCCTTTTTTATATTTATATTAAATATTTGCCTTCTGTTGTTATGGATAATATTGTGATTGGCAATTGTTCACTACTGGATATTGACCACAAAGGTTCTATTGTTTCGCGTTGAACACCTAATAAATTCATTGATAAATCTCCTGTGTATCCTTGACTTTCTTCGTTATACACATAATTAGGTATTTCCATACGGTAATTGTTCACAAACAATGTTTTTGTGTTCATCACCCGTAAAGATATTTTATGTAAACGAATTTTTTTAGGCACATGTCCGTTAACTATCATCGGTAAAGCAGAAATTTGATAAGAAAACCCATATTGCCCAGCATCGTTCAAACAAGAATTATCAAATTTTTCAAGATAACTTGTATTGCCGCGTTTAACAATAACATATGTTTCATTATTTATAACAGAAACATATTTAAATTGCCCATCCGTAGTATATTTCGCCCACGCAGCAACTTCGGTATTAGTGTATTTATTGAGCACTGCCATATAGCCATCTTTCATAACTACAAATAATTGATGCGCAATTGGATTATATGCTATACTGACCGGATTATTCATCAAATGCTTTGAATATGTGCATAAATCTGTGGCATTATATTTTTCATTTAATGTATCTAAATCTAGTTCACGGATGTCTTTACCAGACGCCGAAACAAAAACTGTGGAACCATCTATTTGTTGTGGTGGTAAAAATCCAGAAGTTATACACCCCACAGAAGTATGCTGTTTTATATCAACATTTGATGGGGTTAATGGCGAATTTGATATTGCCCATTCTCCAACAGAAGTCAATATTTGCAACGCATAACTGCTTACTATCGCACATATTTGATGATGTTGCGCTGATAGCAAAGTCGTAAATATTGCTTCGTCTTCCAACCCTGTTCCCACATCAAAATTGTTATATTCTCCCACTTTAGACATCCAAATACTGTTTGGGACAGAAGGGGTTCCACCAAACACTAATCTGTTTTGGTGAAAAGATACAGATACAGGCCAACCGCGTTTGTCACCAAAAGCCGCTTCATACCAATCGGACACAGGATTATCTGGCACAGTATAATTGCCATTTGTATAAACTGTCGCTATGCGCGCAGATTGAACAGACGCAACAACCCATTGTTTGTTATTTGCTAATAATCTTGTCCCAATCCATGTGTTGTCCCACATATCTGCATTAGCCGTAAATACCGCATAATTATTATCATTATTACTGCGTGTGATAGTAATAGCGATGTTTGCAGTATCTTCAAATCGCATAAAGGGTATATTTATACTGACATCCGTATTCATATAAAAATCAAAAGTTTTAATAGCGAACCCAGATGAAGTTTTTGATAAAATTCGCGGGTTATAATTTGGATGCACAAAATATATTTCATTAAATCTTTGTGCGTATTGTAAATTTTTTAATTCTGAAGCATGCCAAGGCGCCAACAAAGTTGTAATTTTCACATCATTTTGAAAAACATCTATTGAACTTTCGCAAATTACCAACAAATATTTTTCTGATTCGCTTATCACAAATGGCACAAGTATAGAATTACTGGCAACATTTTTAATTTTTTTTAATCCAGCCCTGCGTTTCAATCCACCAGATTGAAGGACATCCATGTTTTCCAAAACTGATAGCCCAAAAACATTATTGGTTGCATAAAATTCTGGAGCTATTTCACCACTTGAAAAAGCATATTGTGTTTTAAGAAATTTTCCCATAATACAATCCTTTGGTTAAAATCTAGAATTAATCAAAGAAAAATCATCTATATTTGATTGACGTGATAAAGTACTATCTACGAATTTTGCTGATTGATATTCTGATTCGTACAAAGATGTCATTATTCGCAAAATATTTACATCACCTAAAATTGGGATACAAAATTCTACTGCTAACTTCGCGGCAACTAATGTAGCAAAATATCCAGGGAAATTTTCTGGTTCTGTTTTTACTATGGCAGATATTTCTAATGTGTCACTGTTTGTGATAATCTTATCTCCGTTAATTTTGCCTTCACATTTCAAGATACGCAAAACATTTGCAGGAATCAAAAAATCACCATCAGAATTTTTCTGCAAAGTTAAAGATTGTGTAGCAAATCGCCAAGGAAACATCGCCAGTAAAGTTTCTACAACAGGATCAAACAAAGTTCTTGCCAGCTGTGCTGTGGCTGAATCTTCCCGCCAAGATTGAATCGGTTTTTCACCGAGTTTTAATAAAGCCATTGAACATAAATCTATTTTTGTAAACATGATTCGTCACCCATCAATTAAAAAACGGGCTGAAAAAAATCAGCCCGTTATATGAACAAACAAAATAATTAAGATAAAGCACCAACAGTGACAACACCAGATGAAACAGTTATTGCTTTGATTGTCGCGCCATCTGACCCGTTAATCAAAATAATATCTCCACTGTTCATCAAACTATTCACACTGGAAAAATATCCCGAAGCAGTGATAGTCGCCAAAGTTGCGCTTTCTTTGTAATGCCACAAAGTAAAACCGTTTGCATATGCAATTACAGACAAATTTTTATTTTGAAAAGCCATTTTGTTTCCTTTTGGTTATAATGTTAAGCTGCATCATCATCGCATTTGATACGAACAATACCTTCGGCATCAATTAAAACAGCGCCTTGGGACATGCTGTTGCTGATAAAGTGCGCAGCGCGTTCACCATGCCATGTAATATCTGTCTTAACTTCTTGACCACATGCATGACCAATACTTGATGCGTGATAGATAAAGCAATCGCGGTCATCTGTGCTTGCCAAAGGCAATCCATTGCACAAAATCCAATTAACACCTAACCATTTTCTAGATTCACATCCATCAACCAAAGGCGTTGAATTTCCAACATAATCAGCAGAAACAAATTCAGATATTTTCAACAACTCATTCCATTGATGAACACCGACAACCGCAAATCTGCGACCATCATCTGGAACATCGTTTGTGTTTAATTTTTCCAATGCGGACATAATAAGGGCTTTTGTCAAACCTGTTGAATAATCACCAACATATTGTGTTGCATTATTCATCGCGGCAATGATTAATTCATCTGTCTTGCGACCCAATGCATAAGCACCAGCAGAAGCAACGACACGACGTTCGTCAACATTGGTTTTCAATTCATCCAATGCATCAACCCAATCGCCCGCATAATAATCTTGTAATGTGCATTCCACAGGCGTGTGATTCAAATTCATAACCGGCACAATACCATGACGCGATTTTGTGCTGGCAATACCTTTACCAACTTTTTGGAAAGTTGTAGATGTACCTACAACCCCAGATTTACTGCGAATTGTAGAACGCAATTTTGTGCCCATTTGCTGATAAGCCAAATGAACATCTGCTTCAAATTGTTTTATAAACACTTGATCTACAGACATAGACATAAGAAATCCTTTTTGTTTAAATTAAAATTAAAAAATTTTTATTTTTGGTTATGCAAAAAATTGCGCCACGAATAAAAATACAAATCAAGGGTCCACAAAAATGGATTATCCAATAAAAAATTCAGTTAGACCAAAAACATCTAACTGAAAATTTTATCGCGACACAAAAAATCCCCAAAACCGGAAGTTTTGGGGAAAAATCACATAAATTTACGCGATTATTTTTTCTTTGCTACTTTTTTAACTGCTTTTTTTGCAGGTGCTTTTTTTGCAACTGGTTTTTTAGCAGCTACTTTTTTAACAACTTTTTTTGCAGCTGGTTTTTTAGCAGCTACTTTTTTTGCAGGTGCTTTTTTTGCAACTGGTTTTTTAGCAGCAACTTTTTTAACAGCTGGTTTTTTTGCAGCTGGTTTTTTAACAGCTACTTTTTTTGCAGGTGCTTTTTTAGCAGCTGGTTTAGCAGCTGTTTTTGTGCAACCACATTTTTTCTTAGAACCAAAGAACATTATTCTCTCCTTTTAAAAGTTTTTGTATAGAACAAAATTTTTTTGTTCTTGATTCTATTTTATATTAAATGAAATAAATAGTAAAGAATAAAATTACTTTGAATATAATTTTTTAAAACCGTTTTCAATTTTTCTTATATATTCTTCATCATGATCACGCCAATATTTTGGATCTCGCATCATTTTTCTTAATGTTTCATCTGTTAAATTTTCTGTTTCATTTTTATTTGTTAAAACATCTGGTTCCATTGATTGCATCATTTTGTATATCCCTTGAATTCCCTGGGGTGTAGAGCATAATTCATCAAACGCATCATGTGGTAAAAACCTTTCACCAAAGGTATTTATTTCACGCAAAGCATTGTTCATTTTTTCATCATCACCAAAGAATTTTTTCAATTCATTTATCGCATTTGTTTGATTTTGTAATTCAAATAAATTTTTTAATGTGGGTTGTAAAAATTCTTCTGCGATTGCATAAATTTTTTCAACTTGGGATGAAGTTAATCCAATTTCATGAAATTTTTTACGAACCGATTCGTCATCAAACAGAGAATTTGTTGGATAATCTTTTACATCATCTGGCACACCAATTGCATGATTGAACTTTTGTTTAACACTTTCATCACTATCTGGTGTTGGAACAGAAACCATATTACTCATCTTTTTTTCTAGTTCACAATAAGATTTCATCAATGCAGAAGTATTTAATTCCCCTTTGTCATTTAGAAATTTTTCTGGTATTTGTTCCATTATTTTTTTCCTTTGGTTGAAGATTCTTGTTTAAGGAAATAAATCCCAGCCAATGTGAATATCGTTTGCATCATTGTAAATACATCTTCGTCACCAACTAGATAAGCGCCGATTGCAGATACAATGCCGACAGTAGATACCACATATGTTTTACGATTTTTTAAATATCCACCTTTGATTATCTTGTTCATGTTTCACCTTTTTATTTATAGATAAAATAATATATATTCACATTCCATGATATATCCGCGCGCGATTGCCCATTGCGGAATAACATCCATGTGATGAAATTTAGTTGCTCCAAAAACAGAATCTTTTAAATTACCATGCATCATTGTTTTAATAATGCGCACACACATTTGAAGTTTCCTGTTACCTGCATCTATATCAAGATATTGATGTCTTGGTGATTTTTCATTCAGCACATCAAATATATCTTTATCATCTGCAATGTCTTTGAAAGATTTGTTCTGTTTTATATGTATATTGTAAATCATTGATGCCATTGCTTCGACAATCTGCAAAGATGCGGCACCAGTTTCAGCAAATACGATTCGCGCCAACTTATACACTGTGATTTGTGTATCGTCTGGATTTTTTATTAGAACTAGTTGCATGGTTTTCCTGTTTTGGTTAAAAAAATAGCCCACGCAAATTAAACGTGGGTCAAAATAAAGAATAAAAAAAGCCGCAACTTTTTGCGGACAGAATCTCTTCTCTTGATATTCTATATAATATCACAAATTGAGATTAAAGTCAAGTGATTTAAATACTAATTTCATCACCGTATGTTAAAATATATCGTGAACCATCACGCAAAACCAATGCACCATCTTCGTTCAACCCTATTAATTCCATGGGTTTGCCGTGATATTGTATTATTTTATTTATCGCGATTGCCATATCCATCCAACGTTCACGCACAGATAAAAAATTAACACGACGCCATTTATCCAACTCTTTTATCAAAATACTTAATACATCTTTTATATCTGCATCTTTTACAAAATTATTTATCTTGGTTGTTTTATATTCTTTGACGGTTGGACAAGTTTTTATATTTATCCCCACACCAATAATTACGAAATTTTGTGAATATTCAATTAAAACACCACTAATTTTTTTACCCTTAATCAAAACATCGTTTGGCCATTTAATTTCTGGGGTTAACCCCAAAGATATCAAAGTTTCCGCAATTGCAACCGCCACAGCATATGATAATTTTGGATCACGTTCTGGTGATTTATAAATAAAAGATGCGTATAAATTACCATGATGCGAAACCCAAGTGCGTCTGTACCGGCCCCGCCCTGCGCTTTGCGCCAATGCAGTCACGATAGTTTTATTGTGCGCTTCACCACGTGCGATTAAATCATGAGCATAATCTTGGGTGCTGGATATTTTATCAAAAGATAATAGTTTATAGGTGTCCAATCTTATATTTCCCCTTGGCATTTATTATGAAATCATGTCCGTATTTTTTGCGTAGTTGGTATATAGCATTTTCCACAGTATGTGTTGTAACATTTGGCAAAAGCCCAATTAAATTTTTCAATTCATTGATTGATATGTCTGGATTTTTATAAAGCAACACTATTATTTTATGCTGTAAAGCGGGTAGAACGATATATTGTCCAAATACATTTTTAATGATATCACGATTATCCAAAGAATTAAAAACAATACTTTTTAAACGAGATACAGAAATTGGCAAAGACATATTCAGATTATCAAATACGACATCTGCAATATTTTTAGAATCAACGACAACTGCGCCTAAATCGACAAATATATGGCGCCAATATTCATCAGTTGCATAAATCTTTATGTTACCTGCCATGTATCCAGAATAGCGATAAACAGAGCTTTATGCAACTGTTTATTGATGTTTTTACAAAGTATTATCACGTGAAGGAATATATTTCGTAAAATCTTCCAGTGATGCACCCGTAGATGCCAAGATTTTAGAAATACTGTTGGTCGAAGGCCATCTGGGTTGTCCTTCTTTGGACCAACGTTTACTTTTATTGAATGTTGTTGGATCTAAACCGCTACATTTAGCCAAACCAGAACAAGACATATGATGTTCTGTTGCGAATTTTTCTATTGCGCGCCACACATCTTCGTGAGTCATGATATTTCTCCTATCGTCTTATTGGTTTTCCAATTCAACATTCTAATAATATTAGATTTTTTGAATAAATTCAATCTTGTTGTAATAGCACCTTTTCCTAGGAAAAATTCCCAAAAAATAAATTTTGAAAAAAATTTGACAAAATACTTGACAAATTGTTTTTTGTGTATTATATTTCGATTCGTCAAGGGATGAAAATCGTTTGACTTTATCGGGCCCAGGGTTTTCAGACTCCCTCCTACATTCTCTCTCCTCTGGACTTTGGGCCCAAACATCAGTTTAGGATGCCCATTTCTTTTTCTCCTTTCCTTCCTTTCAGGGCATCCGGAAAATACCGCCGGCAACGGCGGTATTTTTTTATAAACAATAACTTATTTTTCAAATACTGAAAATATTTCCCAATGTAATGCACCGACAAATTGATCAACTGGGATTGCAGTTGTCATTTTATATCCGCCATGCTCTAAAATTTCTTCGTCACGAACAAAAGTATTTGGATTACAAGATACATAGATAATCTTTTTCACATTTGATTTTGCTAATTCCTTCGATTGTTTTTCCGCACCACTGCGTGGCGGGTCCATTATAACGATATCATAATTATTTAATTGTTTTGCTGTTAATGGTTTTTTGAACAAATCGCGTGTAATTCCATTTCCAAATATATCAAAACCTGTTGCATTCGTAGAATAAGTAAAATTACCCAAACCGCAAAATAAATCAGCAACTTTTTTAGCATTATCAACATACTTTACAACCAAATCGCGTAAGATTTGTTCTGTGTCCGTGGTTGGCTGTAAAAAAGCACGCGGTGGATAATTCAATATTTTATCGTTAAATTTAATTTCTGGTTCGGTATATTTTCTTATTACCTTATCGTTCCAAACAAACCTGATTATTTGTGGTGGTAATTTATCAACAGATGCCTTAAATTCCGCAGAAAAATGCGGAACGACACTATCAACAACTACATCAATTCCGTTTTCACATTTTGTTATTAAAACACTGCCCGAACCAGACCAAGGTAATTTCGCAACAGATGACAAAACATCATTTATTTCTGGAACGACATTTGGACAGTTTATTATATCAACAATATCTTTGCTTTGTTTTTTAAAAAATCCGAAATGCCCGTTTTGAAAAGCGAAATCAGCGCGCCTGCGTTGTCCCGCCCCGCCCCAAATCGCATCATGTGTATAATTTAATTTTGGCAATTCAGACAATTTTTTCTCGCGATATTTTTCATCAGAAAAATCATATCTGCATCCGCCACAAAGATTAAAAAATGGACATTTTTTTATTTTCATATTTTTATCATAACATAAAATCTTTCTTGATTCCAATTTGTTTTAAAATTATCATATACTTATGAAAAAAAATACAGATAAAAAGATTGCTTTGTTTTGTGGCGCGCTGTCGTTGCCTTTTTTAACGCGCGATGCATTGCGCAAACACGGATGGGATGTTTTTGTTATCGGACTTAAAAACTTTTACGATCCGAAATTAAACCCAGACCTTGTTATACGCCTTGGCGGTGGCGG
>CACXVH010000004.1 GCA_902771095.1 uncultured Pseudomonadota bacterium | reverse complement strand
GTATAATGGTGACACGGAAATACAAAATGTGCCAGTTGCATCACAAAGTTGCGTATATGACGATTCTTTAACCCCGCCATCAACAATTCCAACAAGAACAGGATATACATTCCGTGGCTGGCGTGTCCGTCAAGCGGCAAGTGGTGGTAATGCACAACCTGTAGTTCAATGCAATGTTTCAAATCTTGGAACTATGACTGGCGATTATGAATACGTAGCTTATAATTATTGGGATGCCGAACAAATGTTTTATGATGAAGAAGGGGAAATTTCATCATCAGTATTCGGGTTGACAGAAACAGGAACATGGGCAATCGGAATGTCCAATGGTGTAGTTTTTGGAACAGGAACATGTGAGTATGCGATTTGTTCGTGTGATATAACAGGTTATACATTGACAGGAGGAAGTTTTTGCCCCATTTCCAATTTAACTAATTTTGCGAGTTTTGAGCATTTTATATCAGATGATCCAGACACTCAACTTGCCGATTGTTTAGCTGGTTGCGCTGGAGAATGTGTTTACACAATCACTAACGGTACAATTATCCAAGATTTAGTAGCTGGTATTCAATAATTTTTTTCTATTAACCAAAAAACAACCGACCAAATGGTCGGTTTAAAATTTCTTATTGATGATTTGGGGCGCCTTCGGTTCCGGCGTTTTTGCGTTCGACAAATGTAATGCGACCCTTGTCCAAATCGTATGGTGTCATTTCAACATGAACCTTTTCCCCAACATTAACCCAAATGCGTGCCTTGCGCATTTTTCCGCATACTGTTGCCAATATCATATGTCCGTTTTCAAGGCGAACACGAAACATTGTGTTGGGTAATCTGTCTTCGACTACACCAGAAAAAACAATTACATCATCTTTTGCCATAAATATAAATCCTTAAATTTTTATGCTTTTTCAATGATATTCGGCAAATCAATAAAATGCAAGAATTTTTTATTATGTCTTGCAAGGTGCCTTATTTTTTGATAAAATATATTTATAAATGTAGGAATGTATCACAATGAAACTATTTAATTTTTTATCGCTATTGATGTTGGTTCCAACTGTTGCATTTGGTGCAGTGCGTGGCGATTCCAACACACGTGTCGGTGTGCCGCGTGGTTCGCAAACTGCATCCCGTATGCCTGCGGTTGTGACGGGCACTATGGTTCAGACCGCACAATCTGTGGCAACAAATGCGAACACTGGTACAACACAAAATACAAAAAATACATCAAATAATATTCAGACAAATACTGAAACAAATACAACACAAACAAATACAACCCAGGCGGAAACTGTCGAAACTGTTGACGCAACACCGGCAAATTGTCGTGATGCATATCGTCAGTGTATGGATGAATTTTGTTTGCTGGACGAAAGCCAGGGCGAAAGATGTGCGTGTTCGGATAATATAAATTCTGCCAAAGATAAAATAAACGCAATACTTGCTATCCAAGAAGAAGCGGACAATTTGTATACAGAAGGTGTTGAACGCGAACAACTGGGTGCCAAGGCAAAACTGGTGTTCGCAGAAAATACAAATAATAAACAAATTTCCAGCACAAATTTCTTGGCTTGGTTGGTCGGTGACGAAGAATACGAAGATGAAGACGAAGAAGATATTGGCGAAGATGTGACTTTGGGCGATGATTTATACAAAATGGCATCAAAATATTGTCAGACAAAACTCGATTCTTGTGGTGATTCTGCGGAAATGGAATCTATGCTTTATTCGCGTCAAATTATTCAAGATTGTAAAAATTACGATTCGTATTTAAAAGAACAAAAAGCAAATGCAGAATCAAATAAACGAATCGCTGAATCTGCTGTGCGCAAGGCGCGTCTTGAAATGTTAAGCACTACAAATAAATATAATCGTGGTGAATGTTTGTTGGCTTATCGTTCTTGTATCGCAGACAAGGGCGGATGCGGAACGAATTTTGAAAACTGTCTGGATGCGAATTTATTAAAGCGCCGTTCAAATGCGTGCGAAAATATACTTGACCAATGTATGGCGGTGCGCACGGATGTTGAAAAAGATTGGGCGGCGGAATCAAAAAGTGTTTTGGCAAATGCTGCAAAATATGCAGATACAAATAAACGTGGAACTTGTTTGGCGCGCGTGCAGAATTGTTTGGAAGAAAGTTGTTCAACATCAACCAGAACAGAATGTTTAAACGATGTTAATGTCGCGGCTGGAATTTGCCCTGTTATCACAGAATGTGAAGAAATGATTCCTGGGTTCCAATCTGTTGTAAATGATAAATTGGCATATTTGAAAACCAAGTTCTGTGAAAACGATGTCGATAAATGTTTGCAAGACAAATGTGGTGTCAATTTTACACGGGCAGAATGTGTCGGTAAAAAAGCATATGAAATCGCCGCGCTTTGTCCACAAGATATGTTCACTTCGTGCAGAGATGTGACGCAATATGATGTAATTGTGCAATCTGCGTTGTTGCAGATGGATTATCAAATGTTGACAGGTTGTGTAAATTATTTCAGCGAACAATTAAGTAAGGTTTGCGGAACAGATATGGCGTGTTTGCCGATTGTTGCGTCTGCGACATCATTTGACAAGGTGCCAGCAAGTGAAGCAGAAAGTAATGCGTTAACTGCAAAGGTTGTTGCTGATTCTGATGCTGCGGTCGATGAATTTTTCAAACAATTTGAAAAAGACAAAACTGTTTCTGCGTGTGCCGATTCGCAAACTAATGTAGATGCGAATAAAAAAGTCAAAGGTAAAGAAGCACTTGGGACAAATGTATTTAATTCTGCGAAATTGTTGGCAAAGATGTCTGCGGAACAACGCAATTTGCGTGAAATGGATTCAAAAATTGCGGAATTAAGTAAAAAAGAATCTGTCGAAAAAGCACAGCAAAATTGTTTAACAAATTACAAACCAGAAAAACGTGATGAATCCAAGAAAAATTATAGTTATATAAAAAGTGTCGCATTTGAACCGTCTTTGCGTAATTGCCATGTGTGCCGTATTCAACAAGTTTGCGAAACTGGTGGCGAAAGCAAAGCATCGTCAGCATTAAAAGCAGGGGCGGGTGGTTTGTCCGCTGGGGCTTCGGCTGGAACAATGATAAATGCCGGATGGGGAACCGCGATTGGCGCTGTGGTTGGTGGTGTTGGCGCTGGGGTTTTGGGCGCGTTCAGCGGTGGTAAACAAGAGTTCTGTCAAGAAATTGAATCTTGCGAAGATATAAATATGTAATCTGTGGAGAGAACAAATGAAAAAAATATTAAACTTTGGTTTGTTTTTTGGATTGTTGACGGTGTTTGTTGGCGCAACTGATTCTTTTGCTGCGACCAAAACAAAAAAACAATCTGCGTTGCAAGCGGGAACCAAAGTGCGCGCAAAGGTTGAAGCAACTGGTATTTATGACCAAGATTGTTATGATAAATATTTTGGCTGTATGGATGCATTTTGTATCGCTGATAATGAAAATGGTGGAACCTGTATGTGCAGCGATGATGCCGCAAGATATGATGAACAACTGGAAACCATTAAAAAAACTTTGGCAGAGGCAGAACGTATCAGTACTGAAGAGGTTGAAAAAATCCAAGCAGGTGCAAATGCTGATATCATATTCAATGGTGGCGAAAGAATTTATAACGATGATGGCAGTATTGTAAAAGCGGGCGAAACAAAAGCAACCGCGAAGAATACAAATGCTTTGTCTTGGCTGTTCGGTGATGATGAAGAAGACGAAGAAGAAGAGTGGGATGAAATAGATTTATCTGACAAAGTTGGCAGAAGTTTGTATAATTCTGCACATGATTTGTGTAAAAAACAAATGCCAGAATCTTGTTCAAAAGATATGACACTTTTGACGCAAATATATTCGCGCCAAATTATTTCTGACTGCAAAGGTTTGGCAAACAGTATCGCACAAAAGAAAGCAGAAGCAGATGCCGCATTAAATCAGGCGCGTGCCGCAGTGCGTAGTGCTTTGAAAGATTCTTTGGAAGAATCAAATCAATATGACCGTGGTGAATGCTTGGTTGAATATAAAAAGTGTATGAAAAGTGAAGATGCGTGTGGTTCTGATTGGTCGCATTGTGTGTTCACAATCGCATCTGAAAATATGCAAAACAATGAATCAAGCAGTGTTGCCGGAACAAAAGTCGCAACGACAAATGTTTACGATATAACCGCGTCAACAATGGAAATGTTAGAGGCAAAACGTTTCATTTGTGAACGTGTTTTGGATAAGTGTATGTCTGTGCGTCAATATGTATGGGCTGATTTCCTGCGTGAAGCGGCACCGACAATTCGATTGGCAGAACAAAATGTAGAATCACAAAAACGTCAATCTTGTTTGACTGATATTTCAAATTGTATCCAGACGGCATGTAAAGATGACATTGCGGGCAATGGGACTGCAACAATGGATGCATGTTTATCAAGACCAGATATGGCGCGTTCTTTCTGTAAGATTCAAATTGACCCATGCGAAAGAATGGAACCACAAATTTGGGATTATGTCGTTGCAAAATTGGCGGCAATGCGTGTTGATTCTTGCACAGCAGAGGTCAAAGAATGCTTTACAAGTGAAGATAGATGTGGTCCGGACTTTATGAACTGTATCGGTATGGATTTCGATTATATACATGATATGTGTCCAATTGATAAATTGGTGACTTGCAAGCAAACAAATCCGAATTTCAAAATGGCTGATTTGGATGAAATGTTGATGGGGTTGTATTTGAACATTGACAACAAGGCATTGGAAAATTGTACCAAGGTTGCCGAAGAAAAAATGGTTGAATTTTGCGGTGCCACAACAAATTGTAATTCGTTCGCAGCGGATGAATATATGGGAACCAATTCTTTGAAATCACAAAAAGATGGAACCATATATCGTGTGACTGGTATGATTTCGTTTGGTTCAATCAAAATTGGTGATGCTGCGGGAACAGTCAAAGACGGTGGCAAAGTATTAAAGCCGGGTGAAATTGGTGTCAAAGATTATATCGCGGCGGTTAAGAAAAATAATCGTTCTGTCCCGAATGCGAATGCTATTATCTCTAATATCGAAGAAGAATTGAATAACATTGCGGGAACAATCAACAGAACAATTTCTTTGGTTGAATCTGATCAACAGGTTCAATATTGTATCAATGGTCGTGATTTATCACAAATTAACGGTAAGGGTCGCAGAAACAATTCAACAGTGGCGCGTTTTCCGAATTTGTTGAACCAATATCGTGTTGCGATTGCACAATCTGCATTGCGCAAAGCACAAGATAACTATCAAAAGAAATATGAAAAAATAGTATCAGAGGCGACAGAAAACGCATCCATAGATGTGGCACAATACAGATGTCAAATGTTGCCATTGGGTATGGATGGTTTGATTGCTTCTGAACAAACTTCGTTGGATGCACCTTATGCGATTTCTTATGATATTGATGAAGGGTTAGATTTGCAAACCTTGACAAGAGGGGGGAAAGCAAGTAATAAGTTAAGTGATGTTTCTATGAAGTCAGGATCTGTTGCCGAAGGGGTTATCTCTGCTTTAAACCCTGTCCCTACGACATCACATAGTTTAAAAGTGAATATTCCTGGCGGAACAAAAACGGTAAGATCTTCGTTCGATAGAGAATCCAGAACTTGTCATATTTGCACAGAAATCACAACGCGTGAGTGCAAACAAACAGGTGTAAGTATATTGTTCTTTGATAACCGCAAAATGGAATGCGGTGCCGATCAGTACGAACAAACTTGTGAAGATATCAAAATGTAATGATACCGCCCATCCGGGCGGTTTTTTTGTTTTGCATTTTGTTCCTAGTTATTTATGTTTCGGTTTTTGATATAATCAATTCATGGAAAACAAAATAACAAAAAAGGAAAAAACCATGAAAAAAATATCTGTATTGGCTTTGGCTGCGTTAATGCCAGTTTGTGGCGCAATCGCAGGACCAGGTAAAACAATGAATAACGGTATGATGAACAATAATCAACCTGCTGTGTGGACTGTGACAGAAGTTATGTCGCTTCCTGATGATACCCCCGTCGTTATGCGTGGATACATCACAAAAAATATGGGCAATGATATATTCGTTTTCGAAGATGATTCTGGAACAATTATGTTGGAAATAGATGAAGAGGACTGGAATGGTAATACGGTTCGTGTCGATGATATCGTAACCGTTTACGGTAATGTTGACAAAGGTTCTAACTATACAGAAATCGATGTGAATTCTATTGTGAAATAAAAAAATGCCCAATTGGGCATTTTTTTATTTCTTTATTATATGTTTTTGTGATATAATTGTTGCGTTATGAAATTAAAAAAATCTTTGTTTTCGTTATTGATGATGATGTGCGCTCTGCCTGCGTTTGCGGGGTGGCAATATGATGGCTATTACATTGACGACAGTTATTATACCGATGACGGAACAAAATTTGTTATCGGTTTTCGTGGTGGACTGTCGTGGGCAAATGCAAAAATTCACAATGAAATTGGGAATTTGTACGGATATTATTATGTGAATGAAACAACGGGTGATGTTATATCTGCCATGGCATGGGAAGCGGCGGGTTCCCCGGCCGGATATTTATCTGCGGGCTATGGCGATTTATCAACTTTGCCGGCAAAGGAAAATTTTTCAAAATGGGCTTTTACTGCGGGAGGCAGTATCGGTTTCACGATACCGTATCATCCAAATTGGCGGCTTGAGGCAGGATATGACCATATCGCTGAAACAGATTATAACAGAATTCCGCTGTTTGATGGTGATTTAAATGTTTCTGGTGGTGATGTTGAAGGTGTTGTTCGTGTTTCCAGTGGTGGCGCAACATCAACTGTGTCAACAGATATAATTTCTGCGATGGCTTATTATGATTTCTTTGATGGAAATCAAAAGCCATTGAATACACTTATTCCATATTTTGGTTTGGGTGTGGGGTATGCTACATCAAAAACCACATTAAAATTGGCAGATATTTACGGCGATTTATCAACAGATTCTGATTTGCAAAATTATGGGACCGCGGATGCAGACGGTGTTATACAATTTATGCCACCATCTGATAAATCAAAATATCCATCGTCTGAAAATGTTGCTGGGATTGCTGCGTTGGGTGTTTCGTATGGAATAACAAAATATACTTTCCTTGATTTCGGTGCACGTGTTATTTATATTCCAAAAATTACTTGGAATTTGGTGAACAGCGATGGCTCGCAACACCGCGAATGGTTCAGCGCAAAGAATATGATTTATTCTAATTTTACAGTTGGTTTAAGATTTGAATTTTAATCAATTTTTTGATTGTTTTATGGTTCGTTGAATAAACGGGCAGGGTCAACCGAGTTTTTACCGCGTCTAACCTCAAGATACATTTCCGGCTTGTTTTCGTTCATGCGACCGATTGGTTCGCCAGCCAAAACCTCTTGTCCAACAAGCGCATCTATTTCGCCCATATTTGTCATAACTGTGTTATATCCGTTTTTGTGTGACATAATTATAACCTTGCCAAAGCCACGGAAAGAATCAGCAAATTTCACAACGCCATCCGCGGGTGCCATAACAATCGCGTTCCCGCGTGCGCGGATGCGCCATCCGTCTGATTTTAATCCCAGTGCTGTTTTTTCGCCATAACGCACAACCAATTTTCCACGAACCGGGACATTTAATTTCTTTTTTGAAAATTTTGCATCACTGGACATTTCGGACGAGCCAACACCCGCAGACAATTCAGAAATATTTTTTGCCGCTGCAGATAATTTTTTTAATTTGTTTTGAATATCTTTTTGTTCTTTTTTTAATTTTTCATTTTGTGCAGAACGCGTTTTCAATAATTTATCCAATTCGCGTTTTTCATTAGTATATTTTTTCGCGCTGCGGTCCAGTTTTTCCTTTTCAATTGCGCGCGTGTCACGAATTTTTTCCAATTCTTTTAATTTTTCTGTTGCGGTCATAATTTGGGAATCAAATTGGTCATTTGCCGCCGCAAGAATTGCCGATGTTAAAACATAATCGTGCATAGAAGTTGCATCAAAATTAGGGTGTGATGCAACAAACACCATACCCGCCGTGGCATTGGCGATGTCATTGTGATTTTGCGATAATTCTGCATTTATTTTATCGCGCTGTTTATCAAGTTCGGCGATGCGTCTGGATAAAGCACTGCGTTGTTCTTCCAAATCGCTGACCTTGTCAGCGGTCTTGACCAATTGCTTTTTTGTTGTTTCAACATCGCGTGCAGACGTTTTTAATTGCTGTTCAATTTGTTTGTTTTTTTGTTCTGTCTGCTTAATCTGATTTTGAATTTTTGACAATTCGGTATTCGCGCCAATCGCAGGAAAGGCGGTAATTCCGAAAATAACAGCCGATAAAAACAATTTGTTCGTAAACATCGCTTTATATTCTAACAAAACAATAAAAAATTGTAAATCATCGATTTTTATAAAATTATTGACAAAATAAAAAATATGTCTATAATATATAGTATGAAATTGGAAATAAAAGAACCACATGGTCGTGAAACAAGGGTTGCCTATTTTGGCGACCAATTTGTCATGAAACGTCCGTTGCCAGGGCGCGATAAAGATGCATGGTTGAAAAAACAGCACAGAACCAAGGAAATTATTGATGAAATAGGGGCATTGAATAACCCGGTCTATAACATCCCGAAAATGATATATATCAAAGATGATGAATATCAATTATTGGAAGAACGCGCAATGGGTGAACCATTAAATCTGGAATTTTATCAAAGTTTATCCCCACGTCAACGCACAGAAATCGTAAATGGAATCGCCAGTTTTTTAGTTGATATGAATGAATTAAAACCTGTGCACGAAGAGATTTATCATAATATTTCGACAGAATTAAAGATGGAAAAATTCGGGAATATTATCGAAAGCAAAATGCCGCGTTGGTTTGATGTTGGCGAAATTAATTATATGGCTAATTTGAAAAAAGAAATTTCTGGATTTGAATATGTTACACGTGAAGCTTGGTCGCATAGCGATTTGAATCCTGGTAATATCTTATATGATAAAAATACCAGCAAATTATCTTTTATAGATTTTGCCGAAGCAAGTTATAATTTTATCTATCGCGATATTTTTTCTCCGTTAAATGTGGACCTTAGAATTTGCAGACCTGTGTATGATTTATACACCAGATTACATGACAAAGATAAATATAAAATGCCCGGACTTCGCAATCCAGAATTGCAGCGAATTATGCGATACAGAATTATGACTGTGTTGTTAAAAAGATTTATCAAGGCGGGCGATGATTTGCGTATAAATGCGCAATCTGAAAAAACACATCAAAATAATATTGATAAAGTATTTTTTATGCGCGAATTAATCAGCAATTTGCAGTATACTGAAAAACAACTGATGAAATAATATCCTTTTTCAAAAAATCGTGTTGCAGAAATTTTCTTTTTTTATTATGCTGAGATCTGATGTGAAAGGAAAAAGGTTTCAGACATGTTTAGAAAATTATTTTTGATTCTTGTTTTATTATTCCCAATCGTTGCAAGTTCTGCAGAAAAAAATAAAAAAGAAGAACCTGTGGTTCATTTAACTGATGAACAGATTTACGAAGAATTAAAAAAGTTGGCCCTGGTTTTCGAAACTGCACGTGATAAATTTGTCGAAGAAGCCGATGAACGCAAAATGCTAGAAGGGGCGATGAACGGTATGTTGGCTGCGCTGGACCCACATTCTTCGTATCTATCCAAAGATGATTTCAAAGAATTTAATGACAAGTCCCAGGGTGAATTTGGTGGACTGGGAATCCAAATCACCAGCGACAAAGGTGCAATTCGTGTTATATCACCAATTGATGATACCCCAGCAGCCAAGGCAGGGATTGAGGCAGGCGATTACATAACCCATATCGATGGCGAACAGGTGTTTGATATGAACCTTAATCAGGCGGTTAAAAAGATGAAGGGTAAACCCGGGACTAAGGTTAAATTGACTATTGTTCACGACAGGGGCGAACCCAAAGAAATTACATTAAAACGCGCGATTATCAAGGTTAAGTCCGTGAAGTTCAGCGAAAAATCAGATGCGGCGGCGATGGATGATGAAAAATTGCCAAAAATTGGTTATTTGCGCATTTCTGATTTTGGTGCCACAACGACCAAGGAATTAAAAGATGCAATCAAAGATTTGGAAAAGAAAAATGTTGCGGGATATGTTTTGGACTTGCGCAATAATCCAGGCGGGTATTTGGTTGCTGCCATAGATATGGCTGATGCGTTTTTGGATGGCGGTGAAATTGTATCTACGCGTGGTAAAGAAAAATCTGATATTGAACGTATGTTCGCGAAATCTGGCGATATGGTGAATGGAAAACCAGTGGTTGTTCTAATCAATCATGGGTCTGCGTCTGCATCTGAAATCGTTGCGGGCGCATTACAGGATAATGGTCGTGCGATTGTTATGGGGTCGCAAAGCTTCGGCAAGGGGTCTGTGCAACAACAAAAGCCGTTGGGTGATGGTTCCGCGATTCATATAACTATTGCGCGTTATTATACACCAAGTGGTCGTTCAATTCAAAACGAAGGTATCACACCTGATATAGAAGTTTTGCAAAGTAAAATCGAAACAATCGAAAAGAAAGAGGCATTGTTTACAGAGGCGACTTTTAATAATTCACTTAAAAACGATGCATCAAAAAAGAAAGATAGCGCAAAGAAAAAAGATTCTAAAAAAGAAAACAACAACGATGATGACGATGAAGAAGATTATTTGTCGTTAACTGATGAAGAAAAAGATGCGCGTGATTATCAGTTGCAACGCGCGTTGGATATGGTGCGTGCATTGTCCAAGGTTGGCAAAAAGAACCTCGAAAAAGTCGAAGAAACACCGAAAGACGAATCGAAAGTTGAAACAAAAGAAACCAAAAAATAAAAAAGAAACAGGGCATAAAGCCCTGATTCTTTTATCTTTGGTTTTCTTTTTTGAATTTTGCCGCAGCGCGTGCAATCTTAAAAGGATTTCCTAAAACGAGTTTACAAACTGCATCGTGTGCAATGTCTTGGTTGCGTGCGTTTATTTGTCCGTTTGATGTAATAACTGCATAACCATTGCGAATTATTCTGCCCCATTTAGTAATATTATATTTCCAATCTTTTTTCATGTGTTGCTCCTTATCTTTGTTTTGATTTTAATTCATTTATATTATTTACAAATCGTCCATCGTTTGTTATAACCCAATCACATAAACCTTTTTGTAAACATTGGTCTGCATAAAGTCGGCCAGCGCCTTCGGTATTGTAATATCTTGTTAATTCTTTGTTTGTTAATTTAGTGTTGTTTAAATACATAAGTCGCGTGGTTTTATCAAATGTTTTTAAGTCATTTGTTAAAATGTCTATTTCATCTGTGTGTGCAGTATCAGCAGAATAGCGTCCAAAATGAATATAGTTATATGCGTTTTCAGCCATATATCTGTATCCCGAAGTTCCAGATATCGCGATTATACTAGCAGAGCTGCTGGCACTTGCTAGATTGTATGTTTTAATGATTGTGCCTTTGGCTGATGCCATGTTAAATAAGGTTAAAATTGATTGCATCACCAACGTTTTTCCACCATTGGAATTGATGTAAACATTTATTGTTGGACAAGATGTCGGTACCATTTCGTATGGCGAATACATTTTCTTGGAATACTTTCCGGAAATAATGCGAATTTCATCTTCGGAAATATCGTTTCCTGTTGTTGGCTGATTTTTTTCAACATAATTTGGAAATGGCAATACATCCACCCAATGAGATAATCGAGCGATTAATTCGTTTGTTGTTTCTGGGCTTATGGTTGTCAAAATATAAATATTGTTGTCAACCATTGCGTTTATTAATTCGGTTTCTTTTGCCATGATTTGTCCTTATCTTTGTTTGTCGCGATAAATATAATACAAAATATTTGTTTTGTCAATATGTTTTTGAAAATAAAAACATTTTTTTTGGGTTGCCTTAAATATATAAAAGATGTAATATTTTTGCAGGATTTTACAAAGTTAGGAAGCATAAATATGTCTAAATTGATTGTTGATGGAAATTGGGCGGCGGCAGATGTCGCTTATCGTTGTGTTGATTGTGCTGCTATTTATCCGATTACGCCAAGTAGCACAATGGGCGAATTGGCAGATGAATGGTCTTTTCAGCACAAAAAAAATATTTGGGGTGTTGTGCCTGAAATAATCGAAATGCAATCCGAAGCAGGTGCGGCGGGTGCAATTCATGGCGCTTTACAGATGGGGGCATTGGCCACTACTTTTACTGCGTCCCAGGGCTTGCTTTTGATGATTCCGAATATGTATAAAATTGCGGGCGAACAGACACCATTTGTTATGCATGTTGCAGCGCGCGCATTGGCTACGCATGCGTTATCGATTTTTGGCGACCACAGCGATGTTATGGCTGTGCGTAATACTGGGTTTGCGTTGCTGTCGTCCCATAATGTTCAGGCAGCGCACGATATGGCGGCGATTGCGCATGCGGCGACACTTCGCGCCCGCGTTCCGTTTTTACATTTCTTTGATGGTTTTCGAACAAGCCACGAAGAATCTGCATTGGTGCGAATTGATGATGATGTGTTGCGTGAAATGTTGCCAGATGATTTGGTTGCGCAAAATCGCGCGCGTGGATTAAATCCAGATAAACCAAAGATTCGTGGAACTGCACAAAATCCAGATGTTTATTTCCAGGGACGCGAAGCAGCAAATTTACTTTATGATGCGGTACCAGAAATTGTGCAAGAAACAATGGATAAATTCGCGAAACTAACTGGTCGAAAATACAATGTTGTTGATTATATTGGTGATAAAAAAGCGAAATATGTAATTGTGTCGATGGGGTCCAGTTGCGAGACAATCGAAGAAACTTTGGCTTTTTTACCAAAGGGTGTTGGGTTAATTCGTGTGCATTTATTTAACCCGTTCCCAGTTGATGCATTTTTAGATGCGTTGCCAAAATCGGTTGAACAGATTGCGGTTCTGGACAGAACGAAAGAGGCGGGCAGTATTGGGGAACCATTGTATCAAAATGTCCGCAGTATTGTTGATTCAAAAATTCCTGTGTTTGGTGGTCGATATGGTTTGGGTTCCAAAGAATTTAAGCCACGTGATGTTAAGGCGATTGTTGAATATATGATGCAGAATAAATTACATCATAATTTTACTGTTGGAATAAATGATGATTTGTCGAATTTATCGCTTGATACAGACAAAACTTTTACGATTGAAAACCCAGATGTAAAAACTGCAATTTTGTATGGTATTGGAAGTGACGGCACAGTTGGCGCAGTTAAAAACATAGTAAAAATTGTTGGGGAAAATTCTGAACTTTATCCACAATCTTATGCGGTTTATGATTCGAAAAAATCTGGTGGTGTGACTCAATCGCATATTCGTTTTTCAAAAACACCAATCAAAAGTGAATATTTGGTAGAAAGTGCGGATTTTATTTGTGTTTCTAATTTTATGATTGCGCAAAGATTTGATGTATTTGCAAATCTGCGCGCTGGCGGAACGGTTATGATAAATACTTCATTATCTCCAGATGAAGCTTTTGCCGCTTTGCCAAAAGATGCCCAAGAACATTTAATTCGTCTTCGTGCGAATTTGTATTTCTTGGATGCTAATGCAGCGGCAAACGAATTAGGATTGGGAAACAGAATCAATACTTTTATAATGTTGAACTTCTTTAATTTAACAAAAGTTATAAATCCAGAAGTTGCAAAAGATGCGGCTAAGGTCGCAATCGAAAAAACTTATAAGAAAAAAGGTATGGATGTAGTTCAGGCAAATTGGGCGGCTGTTGATAAAGCGGAAAGTTATTTGAAAAAATACGATTTCCCATCAAGTATTTCAAAAAATGCACCTGATTTTATACCTGCTATGACGATGAACGCACCTGCGGAAATTGCTGGGACACTTGGTGAAATGGCTGCGGGTCGTGGTGATGATATTCCTGTATCGCGTTTCAAGGTTGAAGGTGAATTTGGTGCGGGTCAATATCCAGTTGGAACTTCCAAATATGAAAAGCGCGCAATATCAAATCGTGTTGCACAGTGCGATTTGACTAAGTGTATTCAATGTGGAAAATGTTCAATGCTTTGTCCACATGGCGCAATCCGTATCAAGGTTATGAATGAAGCAGAAATGGAAAAAGCACGTGCAAATGGTGTGACGGTTGTTCCTATGAAGACACCTGAATTGGGGGCTGGGTTATTTTATACATTAAATATATCACCCGCAGATTGCACAGGGTGCGGTTTGTGTATGAAAAATTGTCCGGTCGGTGCGTTGTCTATGGTGCCGATGGGCGCGGGGATTAAAAATCAGGCGGCATTTGATGCAGCATTAAAAATACCAGATTTTGATAAAACAAAATTAAATCTGAATATTCCAAAGCATGTTGAATTGTTGCCACATTATTTTGAATTCCCTGGTGCGTGTGCTGGGTGTGGCGAAACACCTTATGTTCGTTTAATGGCGCAATTATTTGGCGATAAAATGATAGTCGCAAATGCAACGGGCTGTTCTTCGATTTATGGCGGAAATTTGCCGACAACACCATGGTGTGCAGATGCGAATGGTCGCGGACCAGCATGGTCGAATTCATTGTTCGAAGATAATGCAGAATACGGTTTGGGTATGCGGATTGCGTTGAATCAACGTAAAAATGCTCTGCGTTCTGTGCTTTTTGAACTTGGGTTTGAAAATACAGACGAATTGATGTCTGAAAAAGATACTGATAAACAGCGCGAAATTGAAAAAGATTTACGTGCAAGATTATCCAAGATGAAAAATCCGCGTGCTGCATATGCTGCCGATTTATTGGATGTAATTGTTGATAAATCGTTATGGATAGTTGGTGGTGACGGTTGGGCTTATGACATCGGATATGGTGGTGTTGACCATATTTTACACAGTGGTGAAAATGTAAATATACTTGTGCTTGATACCGAAGGGTATTCGAATACAGGTGGTCAACAATCTAAATCTACACCGTTCGGTGCGTCTATGAAATTTGCAATTGGTGGTAAAGAACACGCAAAGAAAGATTTGGGCTTAATCGCGATGATGTCCGGGGCGTATGTTGCACAAATAGCGTTGGGTGCGAATCAAGCCCAGGCAATTCGCGCATTTCGTGAGGCGGCGGCATTTAACGGTCCATCAATTATATTGGCATATGCGCCATGTATCGCGCATGGGTTCGCATTGCAAAATGGTGTGGAACATCAAACCAATTTGGTAAATACTGGGGCATGGCCGCTTTATCGGTTTAATCCTGCGAATATAGAAAATGGGCAAAATCCATTGACGATGGATTCGCGTGTTGCGACACCTTTCCCATTGGAAGAATTTATGAAAACGGAAACAAGATTTGCGGCGGCGCGTTCTGTAAATCCAAATTTTGACAAGTTGGTAGAGGAAGCCAAGGCAAATAATTTATATAAAAATGAATTAAAACAGCATATTGCTAATTTTACAGTAAAAAAGAACAAAGATAATGGTGAGGGGTAAAACAATGAAAAAAATATTTATTATATTTGCTTTAATATTGACAGCATGTGCTTTGCAGACAAAACATCGTGGTTATGTTTTTCCAGATGATTTGGAAAGCAGAGTTGCAACAATAAAGACAACGGCGCAATTACAAGAAGAACTTGGTGACCCCCAGGCACGAACTATTTATGGGGACGAAGTTTGGATTTATTACAGTGCGGATGAAAATATGCATGGACCTTTTCCGATTACTTATGACAACAAAACAGTTCTTTTGGCATGGGTGAAAAATGGGCGCGTGACCAAGACCCAAGTATTGCATGATGATGACTTGAAAGATGTTCATATCGCCAGTGGTGAAACAGAAATTCCTGCGGCAATTGAATTGAACGCGATTGAAGAATTGTTCAATAATATTGGACGTTTTTCACCCGCGGGGCTTGGGCAATAAAAAATTATCCAAATAATTGTTTTTTCAATTTTTTGTGTTATAATGTGCGTATGAGAGAGAGTGGCAAACGCAAAGGTGTGTATTGATGCCAGCAAAAAAATTAGATTTTAAAACCGGGCAATATGTCGTCTATCCAACCCAGGGTGTTGGTAAGTTATTGCGTATCGAAGAACAAACAATCGGCGGACAGAAAATTAAAATGATGGTTATTGATTTCGAAAGAAATCATATGACTTTGCGTGTTCCGTTGGACAGGGCGGAAATTTCTGGTTTGCGTCCTTTGACCAGTGCCAGGAAATTAGATGAAGCCATCAATGCAGCCAAAGGCAAAGCGGGTGCAAAACGTATGATTTGGGCAAGACGCGCCGCTCAATACGAAGAAAATATCAATTCTGGTGACCCGATGAAGTTGGCTGAGGTTGTACGTGATTTACAAAGACGCACTGCGACAGACACAATGACTTTTTCTGCGCGTCAACTTTATTTGCGTGCGCTTGAACGCATGGCACAAGAATTTGCGATTTTGCATAAAATGGATTTAGAGGCGGCATCTGAAAAAATTGAAGATATTTTGGGTGTGCCAAAAGAAATAGATTTGAATGCCACCGAAGAAGAAGAGGAAGATGTGGATGAAACCGAAGAAGAATAGTTTTGCACGCGCTATATAAAAATGGCGCGTTTTTTTCTTGTATTTATTGTTTTTTTTCGCAATCATTAAATCATAGAGAACTTAAATTAAAGAAGGAAGTAAAAATGGCAGGCAGTATAAACAAAGTAATATTGGTTGGTAATATCGGTCAAGAACCCCAGGTTCGCACTATGCAATCTGGACAAAAGGTTGTGTCGTTTTCATTGGCTACATCGGACAGATGGCGCGACAGACAATCTGGCGAACAAAAAGAACAAACAGAATGGCATCGTGTCGTAATCTTTGCGCCTAATTTAGTCGAGGTCGCAGAACGCATGTTGCAAAAGGGAACAAAATTGTATTTAGAAGGAACTCTGCGCACGCGTAAATGGCAGAATCAGCAGGGTGTTGATACTTATACTACTGAAGTTGTGCTGAATCCATATGCGGGGCAAATGGTGATTTTGTCTGGTGCAAAAGCGATGGGCGAAGGGGCATCGGAATCTTCTGCGCCGGCGGCATCTGCACCACGCGAAGAAGTTAATATCGAAGATATCGCAGACGATATTCCATTTTAAAAAATAACACCGCCTAAAAGGGCGGTTTTTTAATCCTTGTTTTAAAAAAAAGTTCTCCTCCGTTGGAGGAGTACCGGCGGAGCCGGGGAGGGGGGGTGAACCCCCATCGTCTCGCCCGCGCTTCGCTGAGGCGAGCCACTTCCCCCATGGGGCAGAATTGATAATGAAGTGGGAACTAAAAAAACACTTTTCATAAAAATTAAAATATGGTATAATATTCACATTGAATTCATATAAGAAAGGATCCCCCTTCGCCAAGGCTTCGGGGGACAAGGAAACAAAGGAGAAAGATATGTTTTTATGTTTGACAAAAGTTGACAAATCGGCTGAAACCCGCAGAAACCTACACACACACACACACACACACACACACATGTAATCTATTGCTAAGCCCAAAACAAATCGGAACGATTTGTTTTGCAATTTCAATTTTAATTTCCGCCCCATTATTCGCAACCGATATACCATCAAGTGCATCCACCGCAGATTGTAAACATACACCATTACAAGTATATTCTGGAACATCAAACCTGGAAGCTGGTTGGACTGCGAACACAATACAACTTCATTGGTATAATGGTGACACGGAAATACAAAATGTGCCAAGTGCATCACAAAGTTGTGTGTATGACGAGACATTGACCCCACCATCAACAATACCGACAAGAACCGGATACACATTCCGTGGGTGGCGACCAAGAGATTTAACCTGTGGTTTATCACATATGGATACAAGTGTATATGGAACATGGTTTGCAAGCAAAGGTTCAACAGGATATTGTTATTATTATAATGACGACACAGGTGATGAAGTAGATGGAGATTGTAGCGATAGTTATTTTGCTGGATTAAATAATAGTGAATGGGAAACGAATTTCAGTTATGGCACGGTCAAAGGCATGTCAAAATGCAGTGGATTAAGCGGTGGTAATAATAACAGAGCAACGGAAAGTGAATTAACATCTGCCAGCGGAGAAAAGAAATATTGTTGGTGTGCCGCGACAAGTTATACCCCAGATGGAGGGAATCAATGTAATATTGCGTCCCCTTCGTGGGTGTTCTACGGCGACTACGGGTCCGCGTCTAATTGCGCGGGCCTCTGTGCGGGCGGCTGCGCGGACAACGTCATCTACTACGACGGCTTCCGTCGGGCGGTGTTCGGGGTGTCGCAGTAAACCTTTACATTTGTTTCAAACTTTTTTACACAGAGATTTTATTCTTTTTGATTTGCTGTTGGCATTTGTTTATAATGTTTATGAAATCAAAAAGGAGATATTATGAAACGCGCTTTGGTTGTTTATTTTTCTGCGACAGGTGTCACAAAAAGAATTGCAAATATGTTGGCAATTTCATTAGGGGTAAAATCTTTTGAAATTGTTCCGCATGAAATTTATACAAATGCTGATTTAGATTGGACAAATGATAACAGTCGTTCTTCAATCGAAATGAAAGATAAATCTTCGCGTCCAAAAATCGAATCACGTGTTCGTGACATAGAAAAATATGATGTTATTTTTATCGGTTTTCCAATTTGGTGGTATCGTGAACCATCAATCATTGATACTTTTGTTGAATCGCATAATTTAGAAAATAAATTAATCGTTCCATTTGCAACTTCTGGTGGTAGCGGTATTGGCGAAGCACCTAAAAATATTCAAGTATTGGCACCAAAATCAAAAGTTGAACGTGGTAAAATTTTTGAATCTGGCGTAACAGCTGAAGAATTACGCAAATGGGCTGAAAAATATTTGAAAAAATAACTTATAAAACCGCGGTTTCGCGGTTTTGTTGTTTTAGTTTGTTGCAAGTTGTTTTTCTTGTTGTTATACTGAACCCTAGAAAAGGGATTCTGGCATGAAAATACTTGTAACTGGGGGGACTGGCTATATTGGTTCGCATACTGTTGTTGAATTACAAAATGCGGGTCATGATGTCGTTGTGATTGATAATTTATCCAATTCAAATGAATTGTCTTTGCAACGCGTTGCTGAAATCACCGGAAAAAAAGTTGATTTTTATAATATAGATATTCGTGATTTTAATGCGCTGGATTCATTGTTGAATAATCACAATTTTGATTGCTGTATTCATTTTGCCGGACTAAAAGCAGTTGGCGAATCAGTGCAAAAGCCATTGGAATATTATGATAACAATGTGTGTGGAACTGTTTCTTTGTTGCGCGCGTTGAACAAACACAACTGTAAAAATATTATCTTTTCATCATCTGCTTGTGTGTATGGTGACCCAGAATTTATCCCGATAACCGAAGATTGTCCAAAGGGTAAATGTACAAACCCGTATGGTCAAACAAAAAGTATTATTGAAGAAATTTTAAAAGATTTACAAAAATCCGATTCGAATTGGAATGTCGTGTTGCTGCGATATTTTAATCCGATTGGTGCTCATCAAAGTGGTAAAATAGGCGAAGATCCAAATGGTATTCCAAATAATTTAATGCCTTATATAACCCAGGTCGCAATTGGTAAAAGAAAAGAACTTAATGTATTTGGTAATGATTATGATACACATGACGGAACAGGCGTTCGTGATTATATTCATGTCATAGATTTGGCACGTGGGCATGTATGTGCCTTGCGTGCGATTGAAAACAAATGCGGTTTTGAAGTTTTTAATTTGGGGACCGGTCATGGATATTCTGTATTGGATGTTGTGCATGCTTTTGAAAAAGCAAATGGTGTAAAAATTCCATATGTTATAAAACCACGACGCGCTGGGGATATTGCGGTATGTTATGCAGATTCAAAAAAAGCCAAAGAAAAATTAGGTTGGGGCGCACAATTTAATTTAGAAGATATGTGTCGCGATTCGTGGAACTGGCAAAAAAATAATCCAAATGGATATAATGGTGGTTAATTATGAAATTGATAACAAAAAAACTTTGGAAACAAATTAAAAATTGGACCAAATTTATATTGGCAATTGGATGTGTTCTTGTATTTGTTGTGTTCTATGTTTTCGATGTTTGGTCACCAATTAAAAGACCTGTGAATGTTGTTGTTCCAAACGGGGCGTCTGTGATGCGTATGACAAATTATCTTTATAAAAACAATATTATTAAATCCAAAGAATTATTTTATTTTTCGATTCGACTTAACGGTGGAATGATTCAGGCAGGTGAATATGATATCCCACGCGGGGCAGGGATGTGGACCATCGCTGATATGTTAACACATGGAAAAATTGCAACAACAACTGTCACAATTCCCGAAGGTTATACAGTAAAACAAATCAAATTGATGCTGATGAATATCCCATACCTGGTTGGCGAAGTTGATTGCGAAGAAGAAAAACCTGTATGTGATTTACACGATGGCGATATTTTTCCAGATACTTACAGAATCGCACGCGGGACATCAAGATTGGCTTTGTTGGAATTGGCGCGTAATAAAATGGAAGAAGTAAAAAAATCTTTTGAAAATGCACGACTTCCTGTGCCGTTAAAAGATTGGAACGAAGTTTTAACATTGGCATCCATTGTTCAAAAAGAAACACCACGCGCCAAAGAAATGCCAATTGTTGCAAGTGTCTATTTAAATAGATTAAACATAAATATGCGTCTGCAAGCCGACCCAACTGTTGTGTATGTTTTAACTGATGGTTTGGGTGATATGCGCGGCGAACCATTGTTGTCTGGCCATTTGAAAATAGATAGCCCTTATAATACGTATAAGAATAATGGTTTGCCACCGGCACCAATCGCCAATGTTGGTATTGACGCGATTCGTTCTGTGTTGAAACCAGCACATACAAAATATTTGTTCTTTGTCGCCGATGGGCATGGTGGTCATCGTTTTTCCAAAGATTATGAATCACACCAAAAAAATCATAATAAATGGCGGGAAATCAAGAAAAAACAAAACGAACAATAAAAAATTTTGATATATATTTTTTCTTTTTTTAATGATTTATTTCCTTGCAGGTTGTTTTTTTATATGAGATAATAATCTTATCAGGAATGAAACCTGATTCTATTAACAGAGAAGAAAGGATAAAATCATGAAAAAAATTGCTTTAACATCTTTATTGGCTGTGGTTGCTGCTTCTGGTGCACATGCTGCGAATATTATCGATGGTAATCCATTGTATATGCCAGGACAAAACCGTTTTTACAGTGTAACAGATTTGTATTCTCATTCTGAAGATACTGATTCTTACACATTGATGGAAGAATTTGGCTATGGTATCTTGGATAACTTGGCTGTCAATGTAAGGGCAGGTATGGCAGAAGTAGATGCGTTTGATGATTATGGTATGGGCAACTTGGGTGTCAAATTGACATTCCGCGCTTTGGATTTGGGTGCGTGGAAGGCCGATGTTTATGGCGAATATGGCATCAATGGTGGCAGCATCTTCTGGCACAGTGATGCAGCAGATGACACATTCTGGTTCGACAAAGATATGACAGAATACAATTGGACAGCCGGTATCCGTGGTGGTTACACGACATCCGTATTCACAGTTGCTGGTCGTGTAGAATTTGCATATGAAAATTCTGAATCTTTCAACTGGGGTGACGAAGGTATGCATACTTGGACATTCGGTTTGGATGGTCAATATGTAATCAACGATGATTTCAACTTGGTTGCTACTGTCGAATACAAAGGTTTGTCAGATTCTTGGGCAAAGAATGCTGGCCGTTGGTTGGGTGAATTCGGTGTTAACTATAACATTGATGCAACAAAATTTGTTGGCTTGTATGTTAATGGCGAAATTGCTCACGCAACAGGTGATTGGGAATGGGAAGATGGATTTGGCTTTGGTGCTAAATTCGGTATTGATTTCTAATCTATGTCAAGTTAAAAAAGCAGGTCCAAGCGGACCTGTTTTTTTTGCTGGGAATTTAAAAAAATATATGATACAATACCTATAACTAGATGAAAATGTTCTAGTGTGAAACAATAAAAAAAGGACAAAATATGAAAAAAATAGCATTGACATCTTTGTTGGCTGTGTTTGCTGTTTCTGGCGCACAAGCGGCTGCAAAGAATGTTTTAGATGGCAATCCATTGTATATGCCACAAGAAAATCATTTCGTAAGTGAAACATATTTGGAATCTAATTCCCAATCAACTAATGAAGCAACATTGGGTGAATATTTCGGATATGGCATCACAGATAGATTGATGGTTGGTTTGGAAACATCTGTTTCTGAAATGGATGCTTTTGATACAACATCTTGGAACGAAGTTGCTTTGGATGCAAAATATCGTGTAATCGGCGATGGTGCATGGAAATTAGATTTGACAGCAGGTTATGGTGTTGATGCAATGCGTGCATATCACACTGACTTTTTGGACAAAGATGCAACATTCTATATGTGGACAGCTGGTGTTCGCGGCGGATATGTTCAAAAAGATTGGACATTGATGGGTCGTTTGAACTTGATTTATGCTAATACAGAATCTTTCAACTGGAACGAAGATGAAATGTGGGCAAACCACATCGTTAATCTTGGCTTCAGCGGTTTCTGGAGAATGAGTGATTATTGGTCCGGAATTGTTTCTGCTGATTACTACAAAGTTATGGATCATTACAGCAGAGCAGAAGCAGCTGGTTCTTGGGATTTGAGCGCTGGCTTGAATTTGAACATTGACTCAACAAAATATGTTGGCGTTTATGTCACAAAAGAAATCAACCACGTTTCAGCAGGTAAATGGGAAGCTGAAGATGGTTTTGGTTTCGGTGCTAAATTCGGTATCGATTTCTAATCAATCAGAAAACAATATGAAAAAGTCCGGCCGATTGGTCGGGCTTTTTTTTTATTGATTATTTTGTTGTTTTGACACAAAATTGGTTTGTCGACAGGTTCGTGTATCAAAACATAGATTTTCAGCGGTTTTTATACGAAAAAATGCAGAATTTTCCTTGACAATTCAAAGGTTAGAGATATAATGTTTTTGCTTTCTGTGTAAATAAGGAAAGCAAGAAGCACAGAAATCTGCATGTTTCGTCAGATTTATAATCACGCGTTACGCGTTGAAATAAGTCTGCTTGTGGGTTTCGTATGGAAAAAAAGAGAATAAAAACAAAGAGATTTTGAATGCCAACAGTAAATCAACTGATTCGGAAACCACGTAGAAAAGTCGCTGTGAAATCTACTGCGCCTGATATGATGGAAAATCCACAAAAACGCGGTGTTTGCACACGTGTTTATACAACTACACCTAAAAAACCTAACTCTGCCCAACGTAAGGTTGCGCGTGTTAAATTGGCTAATGGTCGCGAAGTGACTGCATACATTCCTGGCGAAGGTCATAACTTACAGGAACACAGTGTTGTTATGATTCGTGGTGGTCGTGTAAAGGATTTACCAGGTGTGAAATATCACATCATTCGTGGTGTCCTTGATACCAAGGGCGTCGAAAGCAGAAAGCAAGGTCGTTCCTTGTATGGTGCCAAAGGCGCAAAGAAATAATACACATCCATTTGGGGTGTGAGTAATTTGGGAAACCAAGTGAAGAAACAAAAAGGAATTTAAATATGTCAAGACGTAAAGCTGCAACAAAACGTGAAATCTTGCCAGATTCTAAATATCATAATCTGGTCGTTGCAAAATGTATTAATGTTGTTATGTGGGATGGTAAAAAAGAAGTTGCTGAAAATATTGTATATGGTGCAATGGATAAATTGAAAACTATCGCCAAAGATAAAGATGAATTAACTACTTTTTTGGAAGCGGTGGATGCTTTGAAACCATCTGTCGAAGTTAAGGGGCGTCGTGTTGGCGGTGCAACTTATCAAGTTCCTGTTGAAGTTCGTCCAGAACGTCAACAAACTTTGGCTTTGCGTTGGTTGGTTATGTTTGCACGTAAACGCGGTGAACGTTCTATGGAAGAGAGATTATTCGGTGAATTGCGTGATGCACTTAACGGTCAAGGTGGTGCATTTAAGAAGAAATTAGACACTCATAGAATGGCAGAGGCAAATAAAGCGTTTGCTCACTTCCGTTGGTAATAATATAAAAAGGAAATAAGGAAAGACAAATGTCAGTTGGAAAAACCGCAAGCTTAGATATGTATCGCAATATTGGGATTATGGCCCATATTGACGCTGGTAAAACAACAACTTCGGAACGTATTTTGTTCTATACAGGTAAAACTTATAAAATTGGTGAAGTGCACGATGGTGCCGCAACTATGGACTGGATGGTTCAAGAACAGGAACGCGGTATTACAATTACTTCGGCTGCGACAACTTGTTTTTGGCGCGATCATCGTATTAACTTGATTGATACACCGGGACACGTGGACTTTACAATGGAAGTGGAACGTTCACTTCGTGTATTGGACGGTGCGGTCGCTGTGTTTGAATCTGTGTCTGGGGTACAACCACAAACAGAAACTGTGTGGCGCCAGGCAGACCGTTATAATGTTCCGCGTATTTGCTTTATTAATAAGATGGACAGAACAGGTGCAAACTTCTTCCGCTGTGTTGATATGATACGCGAAAGATTGGGCGCAAATCCATTGGTTGTTAATTTCCCAATCGGTGAAGAACAGGACTTTAAGGGTGTGGTCGATGTCGTCGAAATGAAGGGTATTATTTGGGAAGACGAAAACGGTTCGCATCCAAAAACAGAACCAATCCCAGAAGATTTAAAAGAAAAAGCAGAAGAATTACACAACAAATTGATTGAAGAAGTTGTAACATTGGACGACACAATCATGGAAGAATATATGGAAGGCAAAGTCCCAGATGTTGCGACAATCAAAAAATTGTTGCGCAAGGGAACAATTGCACAAAATTTTGTTCCTGTGTTGTGTGGAACTGCATTTAAAAACAAAGGTGTTCAACCATTGTTGGATGCTATTGTTGATTATTTGCCATCTCCATTGGATATCCCTGCAATTAAGGGAACAAAAATGGACGGTGAAACAGAAGCAGAACGTCATGCGGATCCAAAAGAACCATTTAGTGCGCTGGCGTTCAAAGTTGCAAACGATCCATTCGTTGGAAATTTGATGTTTATCCGTATTTATTCTGGTAAATTACAATCTGGTTCTTATATCTATAATTCTAATCGTGATAAACGCGAACGCGTTGGTCGTATGTTATTAATGCATGCTAATGCGCGCGAAGAAATCAAAGAAGCATCTGCTGGTGATATTATCACCCTTGTCGGTATGAAAGAAACAATTACTGGTGATACACTTTGCGATGAAGCAAATCCGATTATTTTGGAATCAATCCATGTTCCAGAACCAGTTATTTCTATTGCGGTCGAACCAAAGACCAAGGCGGATATTGAAAAAATGTCACTTGGATTACAAGCATTGGCCAAAGAAGACCCATCGTTCCGCGTATCTGTGGACGAAGAATCTGGTCAAACAATTTTGGCAGGTGTTGGTGAATTGCATTTGGAAATTTTGGTGGACAGATTGTTGCGTGAATTCAAAGTCGATGTTAATGTTGGTGAACCACGCATCGCTTACCGCGAAACATTCCGCAAACCAGTTTTGGAAGAATATACACATAAAAAACAATCTGGTGGTTCTGGTCAATATGCTCAGGTTAAAATCCAATTTGAACCATTGGAACCAGGGCAGGGATATGAATTCGAAAACAAGATTGTTGGTGGTGCAATTCCAAAAGAATACATCCCAGGTGTAGAAAAAGGTTTGAAGATAGCACAACAAACAGGTGTTTTGATTGGCTATCCAACTGTAGATTTCAAGGCCACATTGGTAGATGGTAAATATCACGAAGTTGACTCTAATGTGTTGTGCTTTGAAATTGCGGCGCGTGCTTGCTTCCGCGAAGCGATGAAGAAAGCATCACCGAAATTATTGGAACCGATTATGAAACTGGCTGTTAATACGCCAGAAGAATACGTCGGTGACATTATAGGCGACCTGAACAGTCGTCGCGGACAAATCAATGGTATCGAAACCAGATTTGGCAGCCAGTTAATTACTGCGTTTGTCCCACTGGCGAATTTGTTCGGGTATGTCAAAACATTGCGTTCTTTGTCCCAGGGGCGTGCAAATCCTTATATGGAATTGTCCCACTATGACGAAGTTCCACAAAATGTTGCTGACGAAGTAATCAAAAAAATGACAAAATAATTACAAACTTATAATAACTAACAGCCCAAGGAGAAAACCATGGCAAAAGAAAAGTATGTAAGAACAAAACCTCATGTTAATATTGGAACCATCGGTCACGTTGACCACGGTAAAACAACATTAACTGCTGCTATCGTTCATTACTATGGCGTTGGTATTGACGCTCAAAAAGGTGTTGATCAAATCGATAACGCACCAGAAGAAAAAGCTCGCGGTATAACTATTAATACTGCACACGTTGAATATGAAACAGCAAATCGTCACTATGCTCACGTTGACTGCCCAGGACACGCGGACTATGTTAAAAACATGATTACCGGTGCTGCGCAGATGGACGGTGCAATTTTGGTGGTTGCTGCAACTGATGGTCCAATGCCACAAACACGTGAACACATCTTGTTGGCACGTCAGGTGGGTATTCCAAAAATCGTAGTTTATTTGAATAAATGCGATTTGGCAAATGATCCTGAATTGTTGGAATTGGTCGAAATGGAAATTCGTGAATTGTTGTCTGCTAATGACTTTGATGGCGACAATGCACCAATCATTCGTGGTTCCGCGATTTCCGCTTTGGAAGAAAAGAAAGATGGTTTGGGCAAAGAATCTATTGATGCTTTGTTGGCAGCATGCGATTCATACATCCCAATGCCGGATCGTCCAATTGATAAACCTTTCTTGATGCCAATTGAAGACGTGTTCTCTATCACAGGTCGTGGTACAGTGGTAACAGGTCGTGTAGAATCTGGTGTCATCAAAGTTGGTGATGAATGTGAAATCGTTGGTTTGAAACCAACACAAAAAACAACTGTGACTGGCGTTGAAATGTTCCGCAAATTGTTGGATCAAGGTGAAGCCGGTGATAACGTTGGTTTGTTGTTGCGTGGAACCAAGAAAGAAGATGTGGAACGTGGTCAAATTATCTGCAAACCAGGTTCTATCACTCCACATACAGAATTTGAAGCTGAAGTTTATATTTTGACGAAAGAAGAAGGTGGCCGTCATACAGCGTTCTTCTCTAACTATCGTCCACAGTTCTATTTCAGCACAACAGACGTAACAGGTACAATCACTTTGCCAGCAGACAAAGAAATGGTCTTGCCAGGTGATAACGTTCGCATCAGTGTGCAATTAATTGCACCTATTGCTATGAGCGAAGGTCGCCGCTTTGCTATCCGTGAAGGCGGACGCACAGTTGGTGCAGGTGTTGTATCAAAAATTGTTAAATAATTGTTGATTTTTGCGGGCCTGTGGTTTATCCTTTGGCCCGCAAAACAATAAAAGAATAAAAAAATAAGGAAAACGAACAATGGTACCAGCATCTAAGATTCGCATCAAATTGATAGCATTCGACCACAGGGTCTTGATGGAATCAGTAGAAGAAATAGTCAAAACAGCAAAGCGCACAGGCGCGGATGTCGTTGGACCCGTTCGCTTGCCAACTTTGATTAAAAAGTTTACAGTGAACCGTTCTCCACACGTTGATAAAAAATCACGTGAACAATTCGAAATCCGTAATCATAAAGCGGTTGTCGATATTGTTAACCCAACCCCTCAGACAGTCGATGCACTGATGAAGTTGGATTTGGCATCTGGTGTTGATGTAAAAATTAAATTATAAAATGTGTATGTTAGTGGATGAGAAATCCATTAACCACTGACAAAAAAGGCGAAAAAATGAAACGTAGCGGATTAATTACAACAAAAATAGGGATGACCCGTCTTTATGATGAAGGTGGTGTTGCCCATGCAGTAACAGTTTTATCTG
Organism: uncultured Pseudomonadota bacterium; assembly: GCA_902771095.1. GTDB lineage: Bacteria > Pseudomonadota > Alphaproteobacteria > Rs-D84 > Rs-D84 > Enterousia. Next base: position 11,918 of record CACXVH010000004.1, on the reverse strand, counting down.
TTGGAGATTGTGCTGTTATTGGAAATCGTACAATGGAAAAAAATGGTTATGTCGCAAATATTTTGGGTTTGCGTGAAGCAAAGGCAAAACATGTTGCAAAACCACAAGCAAAAGCAGCAGAAAAAGCGGGTATAAAACCTTATCGCAAGGTTGTAGAATTCCGTGTTTCCGATGATTGTGTAATTCCAAGTGGAACACAATTATCTGCCGCACATTTTATTGCAGGTCAATATGTTGATGTTCAAGCGACCAGCAAAGGTAAGGGCTTCCAAGGTGCTATGAAACGTCATAATTTTGGCGGTAAAGAAGCTTCCCACGGTGTTTTAAAAGCACACCGTTCTTTGGGTGGTACAGGTATGCGTGAATGGCCAGGTCGTGTTTTAAAAGGTAAAAAGATGTCCGGTCAAATGGGTAATGAAACTGTCACAGTTCAAAATTTGAAAGTTTTCGGAACAGATTTGAACGACAATCTTATATTTGTAGAAGGCGCAGTCCCAGGTAGCAATGGCACATTTGTGTTGGTAAGCGATGCGATAAAAAAAGTCCAAGATAAATTACCAGTTCCTACATTTGTTGAACAAACTGCGGAACCTGTAAACGAAGCTGAACAAGCATAACGACACAATAAAGGTGAATGAAATGCAAGTAGAAATTTTAAATTTAGATGGCAAAGCAGTCGGTAAAGCAACTTTGCAAGACAGCATCTTTGGAATTGATCCACGTGCAGACATTTTGCACCGTGTTGTGACATGGCAACGTGCGAATGCGCGCGCTGGAACTCACGCAGTTAAAACTGTGTCTGATGTTGCAGGAAGTGGTAAAAAAGCATTTAAACAAAAGAAAACAGGTAATGCACGTGAAGGTGAAAGATATAATGTTCACATGCGTGGCGGTGGTGTGGTTCATGGACCTGTTGTTCGTGATCACGGTACTGATTTACCAAAGAAAATTCGTTCTTTGGGATTAAAGATGGCTTTGTCTTCAAAGGTAAAAGAAGGTTCACTGATTGTTATCGACAGTGAAAAAATGAAAGAAGCAAAAACAAGCGTTTTGGCGAAACAATTGAAAAAAATGAATATTGGTTCTGCTTTGTTTGTTGGCGCTGAAAGTTTGGATGAAAACTTCAAGAAATCTGCTGCGAACATTATCAATGTTGATGTATTACCAACAATTGGTTTGAATGTTTTGGATATCTTGAAACACGATAAATTGGTTTTGACAGCAGATGCTGTTAAGGCAGTAGAAGCAAGATTGGCTTAAATTAAAGGTTTGAAGATATGGCAGAAAAAAAAGTACAAAAGAAATTAGTTGCACGCGCAGAAACATATGATGTTTTGCGTCGTCCAATCGTTTCGGAAAAAGCTGCAAAGTTATCCGAAAGCAATGGTGTTGTATTCGAAGTTGCAATGTCTGCAACCAAAGAAGATGTTGCGAAAGCGGTTGAAATTTTGTTTGGTATCAAACCAACCAAAATCAATATTGTTATCACAAAAGGTAAAGTTAAAACTTTCCGTGGTCGCAGCACTGGAACACAACGCAAAGTTAAAAAAGCATATGTATCTTTGCCAAAAGACGCAAAATTAGATTTGGCAACTGATATGTAAAGATGAACGTTTTGGCAGAGAACCCGTATTTTCGGATGTTAGTGTCAAAACATAAACAAAGGTAAAATAAAATGGCATTAAAACATTACAAGCCAACAACCCCAGGAACACGTGGTTTAACATTGATTGACCATAGTGAATTGCACAAAGGTGCACCTGAAAAATCTTTGACTGTTGGTTTAAAGTCCAAAGGTGGACGTAATAATTTTGGTCATGTCACTGTTCCACACCAGGGTGGTGGGCACAAACGTAAATATCGTTTGATTGATTTTGACCGCAAGAAAAAAGATATTCCTGCAACAGTGGTTCGTTTAGAATATGATCCAAACCGTACCGCGTTCATTGCATTGATTGAATACAAAGATGGTGTTCGTTCTTATATCTTGGCACCACGTGATTTGAAACCAGGTGATACAGTTATTTCTGGAACACGTGAAGATATTAAACCAGGTAATGCAATGCCATTGAAAAATATGCCAATCGGAACGATTGTTCATAATGTAGAATTAAAACCAGGCGCTGGCGGTCAATTGGCGCGCAGTGCTGGTTGTTATGCCCAATTGATGGGTAAAGATGGTGTGTATGCCCAGATTAAAATGAACAGCGGTGAGTTACGCAAAGTTCATTCTGAATGTTTGGCAACAGTTGGAAGTGTTTCTAACCCTGACCAACGCAATGTCAATTTGGGTAAAGCGGGTCGTGCACGTTGGTTGGGAATTCGCCCATCTACACGTGGTATGGCAATGAACCCGAACGATCACCCAATGGGTGGTGGTAACGGTCATTCCAAAGGACATGAACCTGTATCCCGCACAGGTATTCCAGCCAAGGGATATCGTACGCGTAGCAATAAACGTACTGCAAAGATGATTATCCGCAGCAGACATTTGGCAAAGAAGAAATAAATAGGAGTGTAAAATGTCTCGTTCAGTATGGAAAGGTCCTTATGTTCACCCATCTATCTTGAAAAAGGTAGCGGTGGCTATTGAAAAAGATGACCATAAACCTATTAAAACATGGTCACGTGGAAGTACAATTGTACCACCAATGGTTGGTTTGACATTTGAAGTTCATAATGGAAACAAATTTATTCCTGTGTCTGTCGTAGAAGATATGATTGGACATAAATTGGGTGAATTTGCTCCAACTCGTACTTTCAAAGGTCATGCCGCAAACAAGAAAGCAGCAGCAAAATAAGGTAGGTTGACATGACAAGATATGGAATAAAAGACAATCAAGTGCGTGCGTTCAATAAAATGATTCGCATCAGCCACCAGAAATTAAATCTGGTTTGTGATATGGTTCGCGGCTTGCCTGTTGATCGTGCTGTGGACGTTTTGAAATTTTCAAAGAAACGCGTTTCTGATGAAGTTTTGAAAACTTTGTTGTCTGCCGTTGCAAATGCGGAACACAACAAAAATTTGCCAGTTGATACTTTGTTCATCAAAGAAATCTGGTGCGGCAAAGCTTTGACAATGAAACGTATCATGCCAGGACCTCGTGGAAGTGCGCGTCCAATTTTGAAACCATTTTCTAATCTGACAATAGTTTTGGAAAGTGGGGCGGCTCCTGAAAAGAAAAAAACTAAAAAAGTAACAAAATAAAAGTGGAGTGAAAAAATGGGACAGAAAGTATCGCCGATTTCATTACGCGAATTTATAAATAAAATCACAGATTCTCGCTGGATTGCTGGTAAGAAAGATTATGCGGCATTGGTAGCAGAAGATGATAAAATCCGTAAATTCGTTGAAAAGAAATTAAAGAAAGCAGGATTGGCAAAAACTGTTATTGAACGTTTTGCTAAAAAAGTAGTTATCACTATCCACACATCCAGACCTGGTATGATTATTGGTAAAAATGGTGCTGATATCGAAGCATTGCGTAATGATATCAAAAAATTGGTCAAGAACGATCAAGTTGTTGTTAACATCTATGAAGTTCGTCGTCCAGATTTGAATGCACAATTGGTCGCACAAAACATTGCTCAGCAAATCGAAGGTCGTGTTTCATTTAAACGCGCTATGAAAAAAGCTGTTCAAAATGCTTTGAAAGCAGGTGCCCAAGGTATCAAAGTTATGTGTTCTGGTCGTTTGAATGGTGCAGAAATTGCGCGTAGCGAACAAATTCGCGAAGGTCGCATTCCTTTGCATACATTGCGTGCTGATATTGACTATGCTGCAATTCAAGCAAAAACAACATACGGTGTTATCGGTGTAAAGGTTTGGATTTATACTGGTGATGTTGTTAACAAAGAAAAGCTGGCGTCCGAAATGGCGCGTCCGACTGAATATGCCGGCAGCAGCGAAAAGAAAAGCAAATAATAATTAAAATCAAAGAGGTTTTAATCATGTTAATGCCAAATAAAACAAAATTTCGCAAACAGCACAAAGGTCGTATTCACGGGGTCGCCAAAGGTGGCAGTGAATTGGCTTTTGGTTCGTTTGGATTAAAAGCAATGTCTCCTGAACGTGTGACTGCACGTCAGATTGAGGCAGCGCGTCGTGCTATTACTCGTCATATGAGACGTCAGGGAAAATTGTGGATTCGTATTTTCCCAGATGTTCCGGTCACTGCAAAACCAGGTGGTGTTCGTATGGGTAAGGGTAAAGGTGCTGTGGAATACTGGATTTGTCGCGTTAAACCAGGCCGCATCATGTTCGAATTAGACGGTGTTAAACCAGAAATCGCATATGAAGCGTTTGCGTTGGCTGCTGCAAAATTGCCAGTTAAAACAAAAATCGTAGACCGCAAAGTAAACTAATTAACACAAGTGCAAAAGGTTAGAAAAGATGGCAGAAAAGAAAGTAAGTAAAACAACCGAAAAAGAAGCTTTGACACGTGAAGCACTGCAAAGCAAATTGGTTGATTTGAAAAAAGAACAAATGAATCAGCGCTTTCAACTGGCTGCGGGTCAATTACCAAAAACACATGTTTTGCGTAAAACTCGTTGTGAAATTGCACGTGTGAAAACAAAGTTGAATGCTGCGAAATAACTAAATCTTTGACTTTTGGTTTTTTTAGTGTAAAATCAGAGGTCGAAAAACAACAAAGGACAAAAGTTATGCCAAAACGTATACTGCAAGGAATTGTGAAAAGTGCAGCAAATGACAAAACTGTCGTTGTAGAAGTAGAACGTCGTTTTCGTCACCCGTTGTATGGAAAATTCGTAAAGCAGAATAAAAAGTATAAGGCACACGATGAAAACAACGAATACAAGGTTGGTGAAATCGTTGCTATCGAAGAACATCGCCCAATATCCAAGACCAAAACTTGGGTTGTAAAGGGTCGTGTTGGGGTCAGCAAAGACACATCTGTTAATGTTGACTAATATAAACCGGTGGGTTTTTTGAGGTTTTGGATAATATTTTCAAAACAGTCGAAACCCGATAACAAAGCAGTGGGGGATTGCCCCACATGCAGGATTGAGGAAAAAAAGTTATGATACAAAATGAAACAGTTATGACAGTTGCAGATAACTCTGGCGCACGCAAAGCAATGTGCATCAAGGTTTTGGGCGGTTCTCATCGTCGTTATGCAACAGTTGGCGATAAAATCGTTGTCGCTATTAAAGATGCTATCCCACGTGGTAAAGTTCAAAAGGGAACTGTTCAACGTGCTATTATCGTAAGAACAAAATTCCCTGTGAAACGTCCAGATGGTTCAATCATCCGTTTTGATGATAACGCGGTTGTTTTAATCAATAAAAACAATTTCGAACCAATTGGAACACGTATTTTTGGCCCAATCGCACGTGAAGTTCGTCGTAAATACGATGTTCAAAAAATTGTGTCTTTGGCACCAGAGGTAATATAATACTTTTGACAACAAAAAGGTGTAAAAATGAAAATTAAGAAAGGCGATGAAGTCGTAGTAATTTCTGGAAAATACAAAGGTGTCAAAGGTAAAGTATTACAGGCACGTCCAGAAGATTCCCGTGTTGTGGTTGAAGGTGTAAATCGTCACAAATTGCACATCAAACCAACACAAGAACAACCAGGTCACATTGTTGATCGCGAAGCACCAATCCATGTATCTAATGTCGCATTGATTGATCCAAAAACAAAGAAAGCGACACGTGTCGGATACAAAATGGAAGGTGATAAAAAAGTTCGCGTTTCAAAAAAATCTGGAACAAAAATTTAAACCAAATGATTCCGCTGTTACGGAATCGATAACGAAAAGGTAAAAAAATGCAAAGCAGATTGCGTGAAATTTATGAAAAAAATGTTGTTCCTGAATTGGTGAAAGAATTCGGGTACAGAAATAAATTCGCGGTTCCAAAATTAACCAAAATCGTTTTGAATATGGGTGTTGGAGAAGCGGTTTCTGATAAAAAGAAATTGGACAGTGCTGCGGCTGATTTAACGGCGATTGCGGCACAGAAATCAATCATTACACATGCAAAAAAATCTATTGCTACATATCGTTTACGCGAAGGTCAAGCGATTGGAACCAAGGTTACTTTGCGTGGTAAAAGAATGTATGATTTCTTGGACAAGTTAATCACAGTGGCTTTGCCACGTGTGAAAGATTTTCGCGGACTTTCAAAATCTAAATTTGATGGTCGTGGAAATTATGCTTTTGGTATCAAAGAACATTTGATATTCCCAGAAATTTCTGTTGATAAAATCGATGCCATACGCGGTATGGATATCGTCATTGTGACAACAGCAAAAACAGATGATGAAGCCCGTGCGTTGCTGACTAAAATCGGCTTGCCATTGGTTTTGAAATAATATAAGGAATTAAAGATGGCTAAATTAGCATTGATAAACAAACAAAAGAAACGTGAAAAATTGGTCGCGCAATATGCAAAAAAACGCGAAACAATCAAAGCGAAGATGTCCGTTAATGCAACACCAGAAGAACGTATGGATGCCATGAAAAAATTGGCTAAGTTGCCACGCAACGCAAATCCAACACGTTTGCATAACCGTTGTTCAATCACAGGTCGCGCACGCGGATATTCCCGCATGTTCGGTTTGTGCCGTCAACAGGTTCGCACGATGGCATCAGAAGGCAAATTACCAGGGGTTCGTAAATCTAGCTGGTAAAAAATTAACAAATGCAAGCTGTGGACAATGCAGCCCAAGAGCAAGAGGAAACTCTTGCAAACTAAGGAGTAAAATATGTCATTATCACATCCAATCGGAGATATGATTACCCGCATTCGCAATGGCCAAAATGCTGGTAAAGAATTTGTCACCGTTCCAAACAGCAAATTGCGTATGGCAGTTTTGTCTGTATTAAAAGACGAAGGTTTCATTACTGATTTTCGTCAAGAAAAAATTGATGATAAACGCACCAATTTAGTTATTGAATTGAAATATGTTAATGGTAACGGCGCAATCCAAGAAATTAAAACTGTATCTAAACCAGGTCGTCGTGTGTATTCTGGCTGTGCCAAGATGCCACGCGTATTAAATGGTTTGGGTATTGCGATTGTGTCTACACCAAATGGTGTTATGACCGATCACAAGGCGCGCTTGATGAATGTCGGCGGTGAAGTATTATGCAAAGTTATCTAATCAAAAGGAAATCGTTATGTCTCGTGCAGGAAAATATCCAGTAGAAATTAAAAATGGCGTATCGGTTGAAGTGACAGATAACGCTGTGATTGTAAAAGGGTCAAAAGGCGAATTGAAAGTATCTTTGGATACAAAAAATGCGCATTTGGTAGATGTCAAGGTTGAAGATGGTCATGTTGTTGTGACACCAAAAGATGCAGAAGATAAGACATCTCGCGCTATGTGGGGAACAATGACTCGCAATATCAAAGCGGCAGTCAAAGGTGTATCCGAAGGATTTTCAAAAGCAATGTATATGAAAGGTGTTGGTTACAAAGCATCTGTTAAGGGTAATATGTTTACATTGGTTGTTGGTTTTTCTCATGATGTTAACATGGAAATCCCAGCTGGTTTGACCGTCACAATGGGTGAAACACCAACAGAATTTACAATTTCTGGTATTGATAAGAATTTGTTGGGACAATTTGCTGATAAGATTCATAAAATCCGCAAAGCCGACCCATATAAAGGTAAAGGTATCTTCTATAAAGACGAATATGTCCGTCGCAAAGAAGGTAAAAAGAAATAATAAATAATTCCCGCTGTTACGGGAAACAGACAAAGGAAAAATGAAATGTTAAAACATTTATCTTCTGAACAAAGACGTGCATTGGCAAATCGCGGTGCATTGAAAAGAAAAAATCCTGGCAAAATTCGCTTGTCGGTATTTCGTTCTGCTCGTCATATTGAAATTCAGGCAATTGATGATGTCAAAGGACACACATTGTGTGCTGCATCTTCAAAAGAAAAAGATTTCAAAGGCAAAGGTTGGAATATTGCCGGGGCAGAAATGGTTGGCAAAATGTTTGCAGAGCGTATGGCCAAGGCAGGTATCAAAGATAACTATTATTTCGATCGTGGTCGTTATTTATATCATGGTCGTGTAAAGGCCTTGGGCGATTCTATGCGCGCAAACGGTATGAAAATTTAATAAATGGAGCGTAAAATGGCACGTTTTGATGATAAAAAATTACAGTCAGATAATTTAGTAGATAAATTGGTTTCTATTAACCGCGTTTCCAAAACTGTGAAAGGCGGACGCAATATGTCGTTTTCTGCATTGGTTGTTGTTGGCGACAAATCTGGTATGGTTGGATTTGGCAAAGGTAAGGCCTTGGAAGTTCAAGCAGCTGTTCAAAAAGCAACCAAGGCAGCAAAAGCAAAAATGATTCGCGTTCCTTTGAAAGAAGGTCGTACATTGCACCATGACAGTTCCGCAAAATATGGTGCCAGCAAATTGGTAGTTCGCAGTGCTGTTCCTGGTACTGGAATCATTGCTGGTGGTGCTTTGCGTGCAGTGTTTGAATGTTTGGGGGTCCAAGACGTTGTTGTGAAATCCCAAGGTTCAAACAATCCAAACAATATGATTCGCGCTGCATTTTTGGCTTTTGAAAAAATGAATTCTCCGAAAACAGTTGCTGCGCGTCGTGGTAAAACTGTGGCGGAAATCATTGCTGGTCGTGATGGTAAAAAATTAGAACCGGCAGAAGAAGCAAAATAAAAATAAAATTAACCGAGTGCATAATCTTGTATTATGTGCGAAATAGACTATAATAGTGTAGTCATAGGACAAAAAGGAAAAAGAAATGAAATTAAATGCTTTGATGGATAATTTTGGTGCAAGAAAAGATGTGAAACGCGTTGGTCGTGGTATGGCATCTGGATATGGTAAAACATCTGGTCGTGGGAACAAGGGGCAAAAAGCCCGTTCCGGTTCCAGAAAACAAGCAACATTCCAGGGTGGTCAAATGCCGATTTTGCGCCGTTTTCCAAAATTTGGTTTTAACAATCCTTTCCACAAAGAATATGCAACAATCAATTTGGGTGATATTGAAAAATTCATTAAATCTGGCAAAATCGATGCGAAAAAAGAAATTAATATCGACACTTTGTTTGATGCAAAAATTTTAAATCGCAAATTGGATGGTTTGAAAGTTTTGGGCAAGGGTGAAATCAAAACTGCTGTAACAATCGTTGCAACAAAATGGTCTAAATCAGCCGAAGCAGCAATTGTTAAGGCGGGTGGAAAAATCCAATCTAAATAATTCAATAAAAAGATATTCGCATGAATTTTTTGAAAAAACTTTTTGGCAACCCGACAGATTTACAAAAACGCATCTTGTTCACACTTGGTGCGTTGATTGTGTATCGAATTGGTTCTTTTATCCCATTACCGGGTGTTAACGCAAGTGCTGTTTTGCATTTGTTTAATGGTGATAATGGTATGATGGGAATGTTTGATATGTTTTCGGGCGGGTCTTTGTCCCGTATGTCGGTGTTGGCATTGAATATTTTCCCATACATTTCTGCGTCTATCGTTATTCAATTGTTAACTGCAACCAGTAAATCTTTGATGGATTTACGCAAAGAAGGCGAATCGGGTCGTATCAAAATCAACCAATATACACGTTATTTGGCGGTGTTGTTGGCGATTGTTCAAGGTTGGGCGATTGTGCGCAGTTTGGAATCTATGGCACCGGTTAATGGTATTTCTGCGGTTGCAAATCCTGGATTTTCATTTGAATTATCTGCCATTGTTGCGCTGGTCGGTGGAACTGTATTTGTTATGTGGTTGGCAGAACAAATCACTGCGCGTGGTATCGGGCAGGGCGCATCACTTTTGATTTTTGCTGGTATTATTGCAGAAGTCCCAGGTGGAATTGCAAAACTGTTTTCATTGGCGGGTGTCGGTCAAATGTCGCCTGCGATGATTGCATTGGTTTTGGGATTTGTAATCGGTATTGTTGCATTGATTGCCTTTATGGAACAGGCACAGCGTCGTATTCAAATACTTTATCCGCGTCAGGCATTGGCAAACGGTGTTATGAACACGAATGTTTCTTATTTGCCGATCAAGGTGAATATGTCTGGGGTTATGGGACCGGTGTTCGCTGCATCAATTATGATGTTGCCTGCGTTTATCCAGCGATTCGTTCAAAGTGAAAATCTGGTTGTGCAACATATACTTGGGTTCTTTACATATGGAACATGGTCTTATATGGCATTGTACACAGTGTTGATTGCGTTCTTTGCTTATTTCCAAACAGCAGTCGTTTTCAACAGCGAAGAAACAAGTACAAATCTGAAAAATATGGGTGGATATATTCCGGGGGTTCGTCCTGGTGAACAGACCATGCATTATTTGGATGGTGTTGTGTCGCGGACAACTGCGATTGGTGTTGTGTATTTGATTGTGGTTTGTGTTTTGCCAATTATATTGAATACTCGTGGTGGTATGCCATTGATGATTGGTGGAACAAGTGTCTTAATCGTTGCCGGTGTGGTGTTGGATACAATGAATCAAATAAAATCTTATTTGGTTGAAAAACAATATACTGGTGTCGTAAATAAGATGGCAAAAAAAGGTCGTTTCCGCGGTTAAGCGCACGACAAAAAGATTTGATTTTTTTCAATGTTAAATAACTTTGAAAAGAATCGGAACGCATTCAAAAAACGTGTGGATTTTGGGTGCAGGGTGGATGGAAACATCCGAATGAATAAAAACAAAAAAGGAAAATAAAAGATGGCACGTATAGCAGGTGTTAACATTCCGTCTGAAAAACGCATTGAAATTGCTTTGCGTTATATTCATGGCATTGGGCCGGCTAAATCTGCACAGATTTGTTCTGCATTGAAATTGAAAGACGGTCTGCGCGCAAAAGATTTAACAGACGAAGATGTTATCAAAATTTCAAATTACATTGAACAAAACTTTAAAGTAGAAGGTGATGTTCGTCGCGAAGTTGCAATGAATATTAAACGTTTGCAAGATTTAAAAACATATCGCGGTGTTCGTCATCGTAACCGTTTACCAGTTCGTGGTCAACGCACACAAACTAACGCAAGAACTCGTAAGGGTAAACGCGTTGTTGTTGCTGGTTCTGCGACCAAGGGTAAATAATATTAATTGGGTAGAGATTAACACGATAGTTAATTGAAGACATCTAAAGGAAACACAAATGGCAGTAAATAAATCAAAAAAGAAAGTTGTAAAAAAAGTATCACATGGGATTGCCCATATTGTTGCAACTAATAATAATACACGTATAACAATCACAGACCAAAGCGGTGCTGTTTTGACATGGGCAACTGCGGGGGCTAATAATTTCAAGGGTGCAAAAAAATCAACACCATATGCGGCAACAGTTGTTGCAGATGCAGTCGGTAAAAAGGTTGCCGAAATGGGTATGCAAACAGTTGATGTTTTGATGCGCGGTATTGGCCAGGGTCGTGAATCTGCTGTTCGTGGTTTGGCAAATGCAGGATTGGTTGTTCAATCTATTACAGACACGACTCGTATTCCACACAACGGGTGCCGTCCAAAGAAAGTTCGTCGTGTGTAATGAACGCATTAGCAAAAAAATAAAGCACCGCAATTTTATGCGGTGTTTTTTCAACCCTCCCCACCGCAAGCGGTCCCCCCCTCCGGTGGAGGGGAATTTGCTCTCGACGGGGACTAACATTCTCCCCCTGTGGGGGAGGGAACCACGAAGTGGTGAGGGGGGTAAAAAAACACTTTTCATAAATTTTAAAATATGGTATAATATTCATATTGAATTCATATAAGAAAGGAGGAAAATTATGTTTAATATATTGACAAAAGTTGACAAATCGGCGCAAACCCGCAGAAACCTACACACACACACACACACACACACACATGTAATCTATTGCTAAGAATAAAACAAATCGGAACGATTTGTTTTGCAATTTTTTCTTTTATTTTTTCCGCACCATTATTCGCAAC
>CACXVH010000003.1 GCA_902771095.1 uncultured Pseudomonadota bacterium | reverse complement strand
ATGATTTATTTAATTTAACTGATACAGAACTTGAAAAATTCGTGTTGGATTTGGGGTTGCCGCGATTTCGTGCAAAGCAAATTCGCGAATGGTTGAATCGTGGGGCACCTGATTTTAGTGTTATGAAAAATCTGCCCGAAGATTTGCGCAAAAAATTAAATGAAGTCGCAGAAACTTTACCTGTAAAAATTGTAAAAAAACTGGAAAGCAGCGATAACCAAACAACTAAATTTTTATTGGAACTTAATGACGGCGAACAAATCGAATGTGTGTTAATGCGAACAACTTATGGCAACAGTGTTTGTGTGTCTTCCCAGGCAGGATGCGCGATGGGATGTAAATTTTGTGCATCGACCCTGCTCGGGCTTAAACGCAATTTGACTGTGAACGAAATGTTCGCACAAATACTGGTCGCTGGGTGGGAACTGCGTGGCGATAGATTGCGTGATATTCACCCAAATGGCGACCCAAATAATGGCGATGTTTCACATATTGTTGTTATGGGGACTGGCGAACCATTACAAAATACAGAAAATGTGATTGGCTTTCTGGAACGCGCGAATCATGAATTAAATATATCGTGGCGGCGAATAACTGTATCAACCTGCGGAATCGTTCCCGGAATAAACGAATTAAACAAATGGGGTCGCCCAATAAATCTGGCGATATCTTTACATGCACCAACTGATGAATTGCGTTCGTCAATTATGCCAATAAACAACAGGTATAAAATACACGAAGTTTTGGATGCCGCATTCGCGTTTTCTGACACGCACAATCGCCAATTGATGATTGAATATATACTGTTAGGCAAAAAAGACAAAGACGGCTCTGTGACGCTTTATAATGCGAATGAAGAGCATGCATTAAAACTGGTTGATTTAATGCGTGGACATAATGTGATGGTAAACCTTATTCCATGGAACAGTGTTGACGAGCGCGATTTTGCTTCCATTTCTGGAAATGCGGTTCACAGATTCCAAGATATTTTGATTAAAAACGGTATACACACGCGAATAAGACGGGAACGGGGGGCGGATATAGGTTCTGCGTGTGGGCAATTAAGATTAAAAAATGCAAAGAAAAAAGGATAAACAATGAATCTTCGATATATAACTTGTTCTGATCCTCGGGAACATAATTCAATTAAATCAATTATAGATTTGGCAAAAATGCCACATGCAGAGATTGCTGTTCAATGCCATCCGTCAAAAATGTCGCCAAATATGCCGCGTAATGTATGGTTTGAAGATTTATTAAAAGAAGTAATTCAATTACCGCGTATAAATCTGGCACTTCATATCAACAGCGAATGGGCAAATGATATGTGTGTAAATGGGAATATACCATACCCTTTGTCTGCTTGGTTCAAAGTGGAAAACAAACGCGAAAAACCAGTTATTCAACGCGTTCAATTAAATATGCCAAAAGAAACTGCGGATAACATAAATATAAAGTATGTGGCAAAAATAATTCACTTGTATGACGATAAAGAATTTATATTTCAATATAATGACAAAACAAAGGCAGCCATTGAAAAACTACATGATGCAGGAATTAAGTTCTCGCTTTTGTTTGATGCCAGTGGCGGAAATGGTATTGCGCCAAAATCTTGGGAAAAGCCGATTTACGAAGCGCACCCAATGGGATACAGTGGTGGAATGTCCCCAGAAAATGTTATCGGCAACCTGCGTCAAATAGATAAAATTGTTCCAAACGATTACCCAATATGGATAGATGCCGAAGGGAAATTGAAATCAAACGATTTATTTGACGAAAAACCAAAATTCGATGTTGACCTTGCGCGCGCATACATCACCCGCGCAAACATGTGGACAAAAGAAAAACAGAGATAATCACAACAAAAAAACACCCGCCAAACGGCGGGTATTTTTTAATATCACAATACAAAAATTAAAACCGGGAAAAACCCGGTTTGAAAAATTCTGGTGGACGTTAAGAGACTTGAACTCCTGACCCTCTGCGTGTAAAGCAGATGCTCTAGCCAACTGAGCTAAACGTCCAAAGCGATAACAATGTTATCGTATTTTTTCAAATTGTCCAGTATTTTTTATTCTGACAATCCGCCGGTTATTGCAGACATTGTTTTATCAATTAACGCATCTGCCTTTTGTTTCGCGTCTTTATACGCATCAAACACCATCTTGGACAATACTTCTGCGCCCTGCCCCAGCGCACTTGGCTTTATATCCACAGACACAACATCGTATTTACCGGTCATATCTATAACAACATTACCGTTATCTGCGATTCCTTTGACATGTTGAAGCGCCAATGCATCTTGGGCGGCGGATATTTTCATCTGTAAATTTTGGGCGTTCGCCATCAATTCTTCCATATCCATTTGTTATCCTTTTGAAAAAATATCGGGTGAAAAAATCACCCGATTTTTGTTTTATTTTTTGATTTCTTTACCAGTTTTTTGATCGATACCAACCATAGACAAACGTGTTTTACCGCGTTTATCTATGCCCATATAACGGACAAAAACTTTGTCGCCTTCTTTCAGTTTGGCATCTTCAATTTTCGCCAATCTTTCCCCGGTGATTTCAGAAATATGAACCAAAGATTCAAAGTTCTTCATAATTTTTACGAACAAACCAAAATCTTTGATACCAGAAACGACACCTTCGTAAATTTCGCCAACTTCTGGTTCTGCGACAATTTCTTTGATGCGTGCGATAGCATTGTCTGCATCTTCCTTGGAAGTCGCCATGATTTTAATAGAGCCATCGTCTTCTAATTCAATCTGGGTATTTGTGTCGCGTGTTAATGCCTGGATGACTGAGCCACCCTTGCCAATAACTTCGCGCACTTTATCTGGATTGATTTTCATCGCATAACTTTGTGGTGCATATTCAGACACAGATTTTCTTGGGGCTTTAATCGCCTTTTCAATCTTGCCCAAAATGTGCATACGACCGTCTTTGGCCTGAGCCAATGCATGTTCCATGATTTCAAAAGTAATAGATGTGATTTTAATATCCATCTGCAGTGCAGTGATACCTTTGTCTGTTCCTGTTACTTTAAAATCCATATCACCAAGATGGTCTTCATCGCCCAAGATATCGGTCAAAATTGCATATTCTTTGCCTTCTTTAATCAATCCCATTGCGATACCAGCAACAGGTCTTTTCATTGGGACCCCACCGTCCATCAAAGCCAATGTAGCGCCACATGTTGTCGCCATTGACGAAGAACCATTGGATTCTAAAATATCAGAACACACACGAATTACATAATCAAACTGTTCACGACTCGGAATCATTGGATGAATCGCACGCCATGCCAAATTTCCATGACCCAGTTCACGACGCCCAGGGGCTTTTAATCCCTTGGCTTCACCAACGGAAAATCCAGGGAAATTATAGTTCAAAATGAAATCGCGTTCACTGTCGCCATCCAATGCTTCGATAGGCAGTGCATCTTTGCCACCACCAAGTGTCAATGATACCAATGCCTGGGTTTCACCGCGTGTGAACAACGCAGATCCATGTGCGCGTGGCAAAATTCCCAATTCGATTTCAATTGGACGAACTGTTTTTGTATCACGACCATCAATACGCGGCTTGCCTGCCAAAATATTTCCACGCATAATACGCGCAGTTATATTTTCAACAATTTCATCCGCCCATGATTCTAATGTAGAAGTTGCTGTTGTCGTTTCTGGAAATAATTCTGGGATACGCGCTTTGGCCTTGGTATGAATTTCTGCCAAAGTATCAAGACGAACCAATTTTTCCTTAATCAAAAGCGCATCTGTGATTTCGTTTGCAAATTGTTCGAAATCTTTTTGCATAACGATATATTCTTCGCTGTTTGTTGGAACTTCCCAACGTTCTTTGCCTGCCTTTTCAACAAATTCGTTAATTGCCTTAATCACAGTTTGTTGTTGGTCAAAGCCAAATTTCACAGCCCCCAATGTTGTTTTTTCATCCAATTCGCCAATTTCAGATTCAACCATCAAAACACCATCTTTGGTCGCAGCAACCACCAAATCCATTTCGGAATCTTCGACATCTTTCTTTGATGGATTCAAAACATATTGACCGTCCCGATATCCGACACGCGCGGCGCCAATTGGTCCCTGGAAAGGAACACCAGAAATTGCCAATGCCGCACTTGACGCAATCATCGCCAAAATATCAGGTTGGTTTTTCTTGTCATAAGAAAACACCTGGGCAATGATTTGAACTTTGTTTTTAAATGTTTCTGGGAAAAGCGGACGTATAGGTCTGTCGATAAGGCGCGCAATCAATGTTTCATTAACACTTGCCTTGCCTTCGCGTCTGTCGCGTGAACCAGGAATACGACCAGATGATGCATATTTTTCCTGATAATCAACAGTCAATGGAAAGAAATCTTGCCCTTCGACCGCGGTCTTTTCTGCGCACACAGTCGCCAAAACCATTGTTTCACCCATTGTCGCCATTACTGCACCAGTTGCCTGTTTTGCATAGCGACCAGTTTCCAAGCGAACAGTTTCATCACCATACTGAAATTCCACAGCAATTGGTTTATTCAAAACATGTTCATCATTTTTTGTTTTTTTAAACATTCCAAACATAATTTTTCTCCGTTTGTTAATTAGTTATCATTTTATGCGAAGAAAAATTATTCATTTTTGTATTCCGTAAAAAACATAAAATACAAGAAAGAACAATTTCTTCTTCGCTTCGTCCATCGGCAATTATAGAATATTTTTATTTATTTGCAACCATAAAAAGCCAGGGAATTTTACAATCCCATTTTATTTTTCATTTCAATCAATACAGGGGTTTCGACACCCAATATTTCTGCGCGTTTCACAAGACCTTGCAATGCAAATATACCCTCCACAGTCCCGGTAACTTTTTCACCCTGTGCGATTGATAAACCCGCTGAAAAATTACGACTGGTTGTTGATGTCGCAGACAAAAACAAATCACCAACACCACAAAGCAATAAAAATGTTTCGCAATCT
Source organism: uncultured Pseudomonadota bacterium (assembly GCA_902771095.1). Lineage (GTDB taxonomy): Bacteria > Pseudomonadota > Alphaproteobacteria > Rs-D84 > Rs-D84 > Enterousia. The sequence goes on along the minus strand of CACXVH010000003.1, from coordinate 52,127 downwards.
GCACCCATTTTTACACCTATTTCCGCAATTTCATCCCAAGCACGCGTGAAATACAAAGCCCTGTCGTTTTCACCCTGGGCAGTGACTGTCAAAAAGCCAGAAATCAAAGACACGGCATTTTTACCAACACCACAAATCTGCGCCCCGATGATATCATCACTGTCTTGTAAATAAAGTGTTGATAATGCAAGATGTCCCCCTGCCCTGACCCGTTCATTGCCAGCCAATGTAGACCCAGTCGGAACACCTGTTGCTACTTCGCGTGCAAATTGCGGACCAGACAATATTCCAAAATCTTTACATTCTGGAATTTCTGTGTTTAAAATTTCAGACATAAATTGTCCGCTTTTGCTTTCCATGCCCTTGGTGCAAATCAAAATTGGCTGACCATTATAAACATTACGCATTTTTTGAACAGTTTCCCGAAAAAATGCCGCAGGTGTCACAATTAACCAATATTCACAGGTCTTTAAATCATGCATATTGTCTGTTCGGGTTACATTTTCTGGCTTTTGCAAATCAGATAAACCATCAAATACCCCATCAAAACCCCAATGAATAACTTTATTCCCAGATTTTGCACAAGTATAAGCCAACGCGGTCCCCCAAGCACCCGCACCAAAAACACCAACTATCATTTTAATTTCCTTATCTTTTTTTGAACATTTGGCACAACTATCATACAATCATCAGATAAATCTAGTGCCTGATTATAAGCCCGTAAAGCCCTTTCTTTATCGCCCTGTGCACTATACAAATCTCCCAAAACTTCATAAAGCACAGACATATTGCCACCGCTGCCACTGACCGATTCCAGTATTTCCAGCGCATTATCAACATTTTCCCTTTTTGCGACAACCTGCGCTGCCAAAGTCCACGCATAAACATCAGATGTGTTATTCTTTATCAAAGCCATCGCATAATTATACGCATCATCAAGATTGCGTTCTCGTATAATCCATGCACGCGCTTGCAAAGCCATAATATCTGCCGACATATTACCACTGATAATTTTTACATCATACAAATCTTCTTGGGCACGTTTTGCATCATTAAAAACCAAATACACATATGCGCGTTGTTTAAGCAAAAATGCCCTGCCCTCATCCGGAAGTGCTTTCTGCTTTAATGCACGATTTAACACAGATAATGCATCCCCCTTGTCCCCATTTTTAACATATTCGCGAACCAATAACTGTATAGCAGGGACAAACAAAGGATTATCACGAACTATTTTTTTTACAGTTTTAAAATCTTTATCCCGTTCTGCAATATTCAACTGACTAAACAAATACAATGGGCTGGATTTTTTTATACTATCAAAACAAGTTTTATAATCGCCGGTATTATGAAAATAATATTGACCCAGATAATAATTTATTGTATCCATATTTGCTTCGTTTGATATTGTTTGAGCAAAACGCAAAAACAACAAAGATAAATCTGTGTAAATCATTATCTGGGTATGTGATATACTTTGAATCATGGCGAACACTAAATTATTTTTGTATCCTGCATAATTCGACCAATCTGGGATTTCAGGATAATTCAACATATACATCCCCCCCGGTCTTGCCGTAAAATCATCATGCAATATTTTCATATCTTCCATCATGCCGTTTTCTTTGTAAAACGACATCAAGTAAAGATAGTCATTAATATTCATAAAATCAGGATGCACCTTGGCAAATTCTTTGGCTGCGCCATCAATATCATTATTTAATACAGCAACCTGTCCTTTTATAAATGCCTTCCAAGAATCATTTGTTTGCAAAGAATCTATAAATTTCAATGTCTCTTTAATTTTTCCCTGTTTAACCCCCGAAAATATACGCAGTGGTGCCGCCAAGACAGTAGAATCTTTTGCATGACGATTATAAACAGATTTCCAATCATCTTTTTGAATCAAAAAAGCATCATAAACTAAGCCGTGAACCAAATCTTTGGAATCTTTAAAACTTGCGGCATTTTCTGGTAATTTTCCGTTAAAAAAATCCGCCAAAGTTTGTGTATCTTTAACAACTTTGTTGTCATCCTTAACCGTGCCAGCCATTTTAGCCGCGCTGTTAAAATCATTAATTGCCAAAGCATGTTGAGCAGCCAGAAAATTTCCAAAATCTGTATCAAAAACAACATCATCTTGCCCATGACGAGACAAATTAAAATTTGCTATCTTTTGCCCGACAAAACAAGCGCAAAAAACCAGCACACCTATAACAAAAACATTGATATAAAATTTTTTTATTTCTTTCATAATCGAATATGATAGAATAAATCTTATGAAAATAGAAGAAAAATTTATTGAATACGAAAAACTGTTAAAAGAATGGTCAACAAAAATAAACCTTGTTGCACCAAGCACTTTGACAGACATTCAAAATCGCCATATCAAAGACAGCGCGCAACTGGCAAAATATATACCAAAAGATGTAAAAATTATTGATTTGGGAAGCGGGGCTGGTTTTCCGGGTGTAGTATTGGCTATTTTGGGCTGGAATGTCACCTGCATTGAATCTATCGGTAAAAAGACAAAATTTTTATTCGAATTAAAACAAAAACTAGATTTAAAAAACCTAACAATTATCAATGACAGGATAGAAAATTTTTTATCGAAAACACTGGTAAATGCCGGGGAATTTATATTCACTGCCCGGGCTTTTGCACCATTAATAAAAATTTTTGACTATACACACAAAACAAATTGCCGGCTTTTTTTACTAAAAGGCCGGGAAATTGAAACCGAAATCACGACCGCAAAAACACGTTACAAATTCTATTATGAACTTTATAAATCTGAAACTGGCGATGGATATATTGTGTATGTTTACAACCTGAAATGACTTTTGTTTCATATGAAATAATATATAACACTTTGTTTTTACACGATTTTTATTTTTATATTGACTATTTTTTATATTTTATATACTGTCTTTTACCAGGAAAGGTATATAAAAATGACAAAAATAATATCATTTGCAAATCAAAAAGGTGGTGTAGGCAAAACCACAACCGCTATAAACATCGCAACATCATTAGCAACGATAAAAAAACGTGTTTTGTTAATAGATTTAGATTCCCAGGGTAATGCTGGAACAGGTTTGGGATTCGTTCGTGCTGCCCACAAACAAAGTGTATACGGTGTTTTAATGGGGACTGCAACAGCCGCGGAAAACATATTAACAACCGCTATTCCAAATATGCACTTATTACCGGCATCTGCAAAACTTGCGGGGGCAGAATTGGATATGCTAGATTTAGATAGACGCGAATATCGTTTGCGCGATGCATTGGAATCAATAAAGGACAACTATGATTATATACTTATAGATTGTCCGCCGAATTTAGGTATGCTAACTATAAACGCGTTAACGGCATCTAATTATGTTATAATACCTCTACAATGCGAATTTTTTGCACTTGAAGGTGTTCAACATCTTTTATCCACAATCGCTGCTATACGGCAGAAATGGAACCCTTCGTTAGATGTATTGGGTATGGTTTTAACAATGTATGATAAAAAGTTAGGATTAACGCGCGCTGTTGAAGAAGATGTTCGTAAAACATTCGGGGATAAAGTTTTTAAAACTGTTGTTCCGCGCAATGTTCGTGTTTCAGAAGCACCAAGTCATGGGAAACCGGCACTTTTTTATGATTTCAAATCATCTGGTGCCCAGGCATATCTGCGTGTTGCGACTGAGGTCGTAAATGCATTAGAAAAAAGGATATAAAATGTCATCAAAGTTTTTAGGTAAAGGTTTGGCAGAATTAAATGAAGAAATGGGTCAAATGCCTGATATTTCTGTTTTAACAGGCACAGAACGCGTTGTTGTAAAACAAATACCTTTGGCGCAAATCAGCCCAAATCCCGACCAGCCCCGTAAAATTTTTAATCAAAAAGAACTGGATGAATTAGCGACTTCTATTAAAGAAAAAGGGGTCTTGCAACCAATAATTTTACGTAATGTTAAAAACAAGCCATATTTATATGAAATTGTGTCCGGTGAAAGACGATTTCGTGCATCAAAACTGGCGGGACTAACCGAAATTCCAGCATTAGTAAAGAATCTGGATGACAAAAATACCGCAGAAATATCGTTAATTGAAAATGTTCAGCGCGAAAATCTGAACCCCATAGAAGAAGCAGAAGGTTATGAAAATCTGATGCAAAAATATCAATATTCATTGGCAGATGTTTCTAAATTAATAGGCAAATCAGAAAGTTATATACGAAATCTGATGCGCATTAACAATTTACCCGAATCGGTCAAAGAATTGATAAAAGAAGGTAAAATATCTGCTTCGCACGCACGCACAATCGCGGTTGCTGATAATCCAGAACAAATGGCACACGATATTATAAATAACAAATTATCAGTAGCAGAAACACAAAAAAGGGTAAAAAATTCGAATCGCTCTGAACACAGTCGTGCTTTTAATCAAACAACTTTGGACAAAGCATATGTCGCAAAGATAGAATCAAAATTATCAAAGCACCTGGATGCAGAAGTAAAATTACGCGAAAAACGGGGTGGGGCAGGGCAATTTATTATATCTTTTGCGAATCGAATTCAGATGGAAGATTTGATAAATAAATTGTCAAAATAAAATCAAAAAACATAAAAAAAACACCGGAAAATGCCGGTGTTTTTTGAATAACAAAAGTTATATTATTTAACTGTTGTTGTTGCGTTACGGTTATATTTCCAAACATCTTCACCAGTACCACGGACCAATGGACGTTCTTTACCATAAGAAATAGTAGAGATACGAGAAGGATCTATACCGTCATTAACCAATACGCGTTTGGCAGCGTTTGCACGACGTGCACCCAATGCCAAGTTGTATTCTGTAGAACCACGTTCGTCGCAATTACCAGCAATTTGGATTTTTACATCGTCATGGTTTTTCAAATACAAAGATTGACCCAACAAGTTATCATTTGCTTCATCCGAGATTTCTGCGGAATTAAAAGCAAAAAATACACGTTGATCATTCAAATCGGTTGGTTCAACAACACTGGAACCGCCGCAAGCTGCGAGCATACCAGCAACACCAGCCAATAAAGCAAAGTTTACTATTTTCATGAAAATACTCCCTTGAGTTTTTGTTGCTCAGAGTGTATTGTATATCAATATTATTCAAAAATCAAGGAAAAAACATGGATAAAAATGCGCTATGTGATTTAAACTTATCTGGGGTGCGATGGGAATTGACGGAAAAAGCCACAAAATCCGGACCTTTGCGAGGACCTGTTCAACAAACTTTTCAAACAAACCACCAAAATAAAGAGAAAACAATCATAATTCCGCCCATTGCCCCGATAAATCTGGATACAGTCAAATCAATGGTAATGCGCCCAACGGACATAGAATCACTGATTCGTATGGTTGGGGAATTTAATCACCCGCTGAAAAGTGGTGCGACGAATACAGTTTTACCAAACATCGCGTCAAATCCAAATGGGCTGGTAATTGTGACTGATTTGCCAGGCATAGACGATGATTTGTCTGGTCGTATTTTATCAGGAAGTGCTGGCGAAATGACAGATAAAATGCTTAATGCTGTTGGTATGAATCGTGAAAATGTGTCTATTATACCGATTATATTTTGGAGAACACCTGGCGGTCGCAGTCCAACACGAGAAGAATTAGATTTATCCATGCCTTTTGTTAATAAAATGCTAGAAATGTTATCACCACGCGTGCTTATAACATTTGGAACCTTGGCAACAACGGAAATTACTAAGAAAGACCTGAACAAAACACATGGAAATGAAATTTGTAGCGAAAACGGCTGTGTAATTGTCCCACTTTACCATCCAAATTATTTGATTTTAAAACCCAGCGCTAAACGCGATGTATGGAATGCTTTGCAAAATATTCAAAAATTGTTGAAAAATGCTTAAAAATATTTAATAATTCACGCATAGTTATTAAAGGAGCATTACTATTAAAACAAATAATAACAATGGCAAAGCCCGTGATATGGGTCCGCGTATAAATGAAAAAATATTCGCCAAAACTGTTCAAGTAATTAGCAATGATGGTCAAAATCTTGGCACAATGGGTATCAATGACGCATTGAATACAGCATATGATTTGGGATTAGATTTGGTTGAAATAAATGCGTCTGCAACCCCTGTGCTGGTTAAAATAATGGATTATGGCAAATATAAGTACGAACAGAAAAAACGCGCCAGTGAAGCGCGCAAAAAACAAAAAAATATTGAAATCAAAGAAGTATGGGTAAAACCTTTTATTGAAGAAAATGATTTGAATATTAAATTGAAAAAAGTTTTTGAATTCTTGGAAGAGGGTAATAAGGTAAAAATTGCAGTTATGACACATGGTAACAAAAAAGTTTTGGCACGCGGTCGTGATGCTATTCCACAATTATTTGCTCACATTGTAGAATTAATCGGGGAACGCGGGGTATTAGAATCTAAATCAAAACCAGACGAAAGAACCAAGTCAATAATAATTGCACCGACAAAATAAAATACCGCCATATTGGCGGTTTTTTTATATGTATAAAAGTTTATTTGTTGCAAACAATGATTTTATGCGGTATCTTAAATCGATCAAAACCAAAGGATTTTTTTATGGACACGAGTAAACTTTCGTTTGAAGAAGCATATAAACAATTAACTGAATTGGTTCAAAAAATGGAAAGTGGTGAAATGCCATTAGCTGATTCTGTTGCCGCTTATGAAAAAGGAATTAAATTAAAGGCATACTGCGAACAATTGTTAAAAGAAGCCGAATTAAAAATTGAAACATTAAAAGTGACAAATACTGGTGAATAAAATGACTGAAAAAAATAAACTTTCACCGGTTATGCAGCAATATGTTGATATGAAGGCGGAAAATCCAGATGCCCTTTTGCTGTTTCGTCTTGGTGATTTTTACGAGGCATTTTTTGAAGATGCAAAAACAACCAGCGAGGTGTTAAGTTTGGTTTTAACAAGACGCGGCACAGATGGTTTCGGTGTGGATGTCCCTATGTGTGGGATTCCGTGGCATGCAGCAGATAACTATTTTGGGCGATTGGTTAAATCTGGATTCAAAGTCGCTTTGGTTGAACAAATGGAAACACCGCAACAGGCAAAGCAACGCGGGCACAAGTTTATTGAAAGAAAAGTTGTTCGTGTTTTAACCCCTGGGACATTAACAGATGAAAATTTATTAACACCGAACAAATCGAATTTCTTGGTTTCTATTGCGCCACTATCCGGTGCGCATAAACCCCGCAGAAATCATATATCCAGAACAAACGGCAGAAAACCAAATAATAAAAAATTTACGGGAAATTTATAAAACTACACCTGTTTATGAAAAACTTTATTTGCGTTCTGATATAAACTTGATTGTATCGCATGTATTCGGCGGAAATGTTCGTTCAGACAACACTGGGGATGTATCTGCCTTGCGTTTATTGGCGGGATATTTATTTAATACTCAACGGGGGGCAAATGTATCTTTTCGTGCGCCATACGAATTTAAATCTGGGCGACAATTATTAATTGATTCATCAACTTGGAAAAGTTTAGAAATAGATGCACCATTAAACGATGGTGGCACATGTTTATTGGATGTGATTGACAAAACAAAAACAGCAGTTGGTGCGCGAAAATTGCGTTCTTATCTGCGGGTATTACCTGGGGATAAAAATGTTATTTTATCGCGACAAACACATATTGGGCATTTGTTGGGGAATCATTCTTTGATGGCAGAAATAAGCAGTGTTTTATCCCGAACCCCGGATGTAAATCGTGCCGTATCGCGATTATTATCGGGACGCGGAACACCGCGTGATATGCGAAATGTTTTTGAATTTTTATCGATTTTAGATTCTGTGAAAAATGTCGGGAAAAAGTTAGACACTGATTTGGCTGAAAAGTTTGCAAATATTGACACACATGATACATTAACAGAAGAATTCTCACGTGCTTTGAACGACGATTTGCCTTCGTTCTTTCGGGATGGAAATGTTATAAAACGCGGGTTTGATATATCTCTTGATAACATGCGCGACCTGTCAAATGGCGCAATTGAAACCATCGCAGAATTACAGGCAGAATATATAAAACAAACAGGTGTAAATAATCTTAAAATTAAATACAATAATGTCCTTGGGTATTTTATAGAGGTTGCATCAACCAAGGCAGACGCATTGATGGCACCAGAATCTGGATTTATACATCGTCAAACAATGGCGGGCAATATGCGTTTTACCACACCAAAGTTAATTGATTTAGATAATGATATTCGAAGTGCTTCTGAAAAAGCATCCGCCATAGAAAATGAAATCATTGAAAAATTCATTGAAAAGATTCGCGCCATATCAACTGATTTGATGAATACAGCAGATTTAATCGCAGACATGGATGTTTGGTTATCGCTGGCTGAATGTGCAGACATTTATTCTTGGGTTCGTCCGACAATCACAGAAACGAATGAATTTAATATTGTTGGTGGTCGCCACCCAGTGATTGAATTTGTTTTAAAACACAATGGTGGAAATTTTGTTAAAAACGATTGTGATTTAAAAGAAAAACCGATTGCATTATTGACCGGACCTAATATGGCTGGTAAATCAACATATTTGCGTCAGAACGCGATTTTAGTAGTTTTGGCGCATCTTGGTTCATTTGTTCCTGCAAACACAGCCACAATTGGAATTTGCGACCAATTATTTTCCCGTGTTGGCGCATCGGATAATCTGGCGGCGGGTCAATCTACATTTATGGTGGAAATGGTTGAAACTGCAAATATTTTAAATCGTGCAACAAAAAAGTCATTTATAATATTTGACGAAATAGGGCGGGGAACATCAACTTTTGACGGGATGGCTATTGCCCAGGCAGTATTAGAATACCTGAATACTTTGACACCACGAACATTGTTCGCGACACATTATCACGAATTAACACGGTTGGTGGAAAGTGAAAATCTGAACAATGTGTCATGTTTAACAATTGATGTTCGCGAACACAATAACGATATTGTATTTTTACATAAAATTATATCGGGTGTTGCGAATCGCTCTTATGGGATTGCGGTGGCAAAAATGGCAGGTATGCCTGAAAAAATCGTTGAACGGGCAGAGCAGGTTTTATCAAATCTTGAATCTGGCGCCCCAGACACCCAACCTGTTTCAAAAGCGCCTGAAAAACCATCTGTGAAACCAGTTGTCGAAGAACCGAAAACAAAATCACAATTATCGCTGTTTGGATAAAAATGGACGGAATTATAATCTTGGACAAAGAAAGTGGTGTATACAGCAGAACTGCTGGGGTTCGCGTTGCAAAAATATTTGGCGAAAAGAAATTTGGACATATTGGCACATTGGACCCAATGGCGACTGGTGTTTTACCAATTGCGATTGGAAATGCCACAAAAATGATACCATTCATTGAAGAAGCGAACGAAAATAAGAAAGAATATTTGTTCGGTCTGCGATTTGGAATTGAAACAGATTCTTTGGATATAACCGGTAAAACGATAAAAACAGATGATTTTATTCCAGATGAAAAAGATATAAAAAATGCTTGCGAAAAAATAGAACAAACAACGGAACAAATTCCACCAATGTTTTCTGCGATTCATATAAACGGAAAGCGTGCATACGAACTGGCGCGGGGTGGGGTGGATATTGAATTAAAGGCGCGTACAATAAAAATTTATAAACTTGTATACGGCGGAAAAAGCGGGACAGAATATAATTTTCGCGTCCTTTGTTCGCGTGGAACTTATGTTCGTTCAATCGTTCGTGATATTGCAAAAATGTGTGGTGCGATTGCAACAACAACCTATATACGACGCACATTAACAAACGGATTTAATATAAAAAACGCGCATACACTTGATTTTTTGGAAAATCTGGTTAATAATGGGGGCGATGTCAAGAAATACTTGATGTCATCAGATTGTGCACTGGGGGACATTCCGGTAATCAATTTGAACGATAAAGATACCAAACTTTATAAAAATGGTGGATTTATCAAAACCGATGTGAATGACGGATTTGTGCGCGTTTATAACGATAAAATATTTATTGGTATTGGGCGCGTTGAAGCCAAAGTTTTACATCCAAAACGAACAATTTAACCTAAAAGGATTAGATAATGTCCATAACAAAACAAAAGAAAAGCGAATTGGTTGCTGCTTTTAAAACAAGCGACAAAGATAATGGTGGTTCTGCTGCATCCCAGGTTGCAGTTTTAACAGAACGCATTCGCAATTTAACAGAACACATGAAAAACAACCACAAAGACGAACATTCGAAACGCGGGTTGTTGTTGATGGTTAATCGCCGCAAGAAATTATTGGCATACATCAAAAAACGTAATGTTTCTGAATACGAAGAACTGATTAAAAAATTGGGTCTGCGTAAATAAGATAAAAACCGGCAAATGCCGGTTTTTTTATTCTTCATCTTCTTCAACAATCTGTTCATATACAATCTTTTTTACCATTTTGGGTGTTTCCGCGCTACGTGCAGAAACTTTTTTTGATTTTTTTGCATTTACTTTGTCTGTTTTATTTGGTTTTAAAGCGGTCGGATTAACCACTGGTGTTACAGGCGAAATAGCATTATCTACATTAATAATTACTCTAGGGTCATCACAATTTCCACCTTCTGGTGTAAAGCACCAAGCATATGTTGTACCATCGCTACCATCGCTACCATGTATAAACCTAACCTCGCATCCATCAGGACAAGTATATGAGACAACAACATCTTCAGATTGAACAGCACCAGCATTATTTATACCATTAATCAATGAAAGGCACCCCGCCATTGTTAAAATATAAAAATATTTTTTCATTTTTTATCCTTTTTTTATTAAATTTATTTCTATTATTCCGTATAGTCATCAGAAATGATTTCTTCATAAACAATTTTTTTGGTAATTTTCGGCATTTCGGCAACACGGGCAGAAACTTTATTTTGTTTTTTTGCGTTTTTTATTGCTGCTTGATTTAAAGTGCTCTGACTCATTACTTGTTGTATTTCACTGGGTGACGGAGTGAGATTTTCTATCGATACTCTTGGCTCTGTCACAGTGCCGTCTGAACATTTGCACCTCGCTACTGTACCTCCACCTTCATAGATACTCGTGTAAAGCTCACATCCATCTGGACAACTATAATTTACAACGACAGTTTGCGAACCGACCGCATAGCCATTGGTTGCAGTTAGACCTGCAATAAGACCAGCGATTAAAAAAGTTTTTTTCATAATGTTTCTCCCTTTTTATTGTTAACAATAAACCGCTGGACAAAAATCAAGCGGTTGGAGGTTCGAAACTATAATATTCAGAAAATAGTGGGCTTATTTAAGTATATCGCCGCCCTCCAACCAATTTTAGTTGGAGGTGTTTTTTGTCCCCGCGGACACTGAATATTAGGGTTTCGACACCCCATCGGAAAAACTCTTCCCGACAAACCTATTGTATCATGTTTTAGGTATGAATACAAGTGTTTTTTGCCATTCACCACTTTGGGGACTTTCCTTATTAGACAGAATCTAAGACCGCGACTATTGTGAGCGAGGTTTATTCATACCTTAAACTGTCTATTGGGTTTAATTTGGCGGCTTTGATTGCTGGCATCACACCGGACGAAAGCCCCACTACAATCGCAACACCCATTGATAATACCACAGGCCAAATCGAAAATGGAACATCATAGCCAAGTATAAATCGCCCGACACCCTGCGATAACAAGACACCCAAAACCAAGCCAATCATCGAACCAATAAAAGATATCATTATTGATTCTGATAAAAATTGAATTATTATAACCCGCTCACGCGCACCAATCGCCTTGCGGACACCGATTTCACGTGTGCGTTCTGCAACAGATGTTAACATCATATTCATAATACCAATAGAACCAACCAATAATGATACTGCGGCAATCGCGATTAATAGTAATTTTAAATAGCCAGTTACTGTGTCCATTGTTTCCATAATTTGTTTCATATCTGTAATTTGAAAATCGTCTTCGTCTCCGTCTTTGATTCTGTGTCGCTGGCGCAAAAGCGATGTTAATTGTTCAATTACAACATTGTTATCTGCATCAGGGAAAATTTTTAATGCAATCATAGTGACCGAATCTGGAAATTTAGAACCCTGCAATCTTTTCTTTAATGTTGTGACCGGAATTATAATCATATCATCTTGGGAACCAAAGGCAGAATCACCACGCGCTTTCATCACCCCGATTACCACAAAAGCCATATTTTGAATTCGTATTATTTCACCAACTGGATTTTCTGGCAACCCCAGTTCCATTGCTGTATCGGGTCCAATAATCGCATAAGTTGCAGCATTTTTAACCGCAGTATCATCAAAAAAAGTTCCATGTTCTATTTCAATATCTTGAATTGTCGCATAATCTGGATAAGCCCCCAACAGCATTGTTGCCCAATTTTTATTTCCATAAATAACCTGGGCGCTGCCCATTTGTGCTGGGGTTATCGCCATTATATCTGGTAATCTTTTGATTTGTTCGGCATCTGTAATCGTTAATGTTTGCTTGTTTCCTGTTCGGACACCGCCAGTGCGCGCCGCACCCGCACGAATTACAATAGTGTTTGTGCCAAGTGATGAAAATTGGTCTGTGATTGATTTTTGAACAGTTTCACCAACAGCAACCATTATAACCACCGCCATTACACCGATAATGATGCCAAGGACGGTCAGAAACGAGCGAAGTTTGTTTCCGCTTATCGATATCCAAGATTCTTTTAAAATGTCGCCAAATGTCATTTTTTATGCCGTTTCTCTGATTTTAATAATACATCTTCGTTTTTTGGGACTTTGCCATCGTATGTAATTCGTCCGTCATATATATGAATCACCCGATGCGCAAATTCTGCGATTTCAAATTCATGTGTTATCATTACTATGGTTATCCCCATATCGCGATTTAATTTCTCAAAAAATTTTAATATTTCATCCCCCATTTTTGAATCAAGCGAACCTGTGGGTTCGTCTGCAAGAATCAATTTAGGACTTCCTGCCAAAGCGCGCGCAATCGCAACCCTTTGTTTCATACCGCCCGATAATTGTGTTGGCAAATAGTTTTCAAAATTTTCGAGATTAACCAATTTTAACATTTCGCGCGCACGGCGGATTCTGTCGTCCATAACCCATCCGCGATACATTAATGGTAACATCACATTATCCAAAACTGTTCTTTTGGGAAGCAGATTAAAATTTTGAAAAACAAAGCCGATATATTCATTTCTTATCGTGGCTAAATCATCAGCGGACATTGTTGTTATATCTTTACCATATAATTCATAAGTTCCACTTGTTGCAGAATCAAGCGCACCGATTATATTCATACATGTTGATTTACCAGAACCCGACGGTCCCATAATGGCAACAAATTCGCCAGAATTTATTGTAAAAGTTATATCAAACAAAACTTGTTGAATTCCGCCCACAACAACAGGGAAACTTTTACATATTTTATTCATAACAATAATTTGTGTTTTGTCTTTCATTACATCCGTGGTCCGCGCATAGTTGATTTGTTTGTAGTTGTTTGACCAGTAAAACCTATTACTAATTTATCATTTTCTTTGATTTCATCAGATATGATTTGTGTATCTGTGGCTGTTGCTATACCGCGCTTATACGGTATAAAAACTATGTTTTTGCCACGTTTTATCGCAAGATGAGTTTTTGGTGTTATATCATCTGGGACATCTTTGATAATGTTTTTATAAGTTCGAATTAAAAGACCTGAATTTTTTGTTTTCCATGTATCTTTCGCCTCTGCCACAACCACAGTCACAAAAGCCGTCATACCAGGCATCAATTTTAAATCAGAATTATCTACATCAATCACAACGGTATAAACGACCACATTTGATACATTGGTTGGTGATAATCTTATTTGTTGCACATTGCCCTTGAAAGTTTGATTTGGATATGCGTCAACAGTAAAAGTGACAGGCAGACCTTCTTTAATCATACCAATATCTGCCTCACTGACAGCAGTTTCAATTTGCATTTTTGATAAATCTTCGGCAATTTCAAAAAGGTCTGGCGTTTGAAAAGATGCCGCCACAGTTTGACCTTTGTCCACTTTGCGTGAAATCACCGTTCCATCCACAGGCGAAGTGATTGTTGCATACCCAAGATTTGTGACAGCGCGTTCATATGAATATTGCGCTTTGTTAACTGCTTGCTGGGCTTGTTCATATGTTGTTTGTGACTTTTCCATTTCTGCACGCGAAATAAAACCATCTTTGTAAAGAGTTTCATTTCTTTCATATTCACTTTGCGCGTATTTTAATTCTGATTTCGCAGAATCAAGTGATGCCAATGCTTCATCTACGGTTGATTTTAATACAGATGGCTCTATGGTTAATAATAAATCGCCTTTTTTAACACGCGAATTATAATCAACAAAAATATTTTCGATTGTTCCGGAAACTTGTGAGCCAACATTAACCGTATTCACAGGTTGAATTTCACCGGTTGCGGTTACTGTTTGCACAATGTCTCCACGTGTTATATCTACGGTTACATAATCTTTCCTTTTTGTTCTTGTTCCAAAGTAAATCCATAAAATAATTCCAACCAAAACCAATATAATCAACAACGACCACCATTTATGTCGCCAAAACCAGCCAAAGAATCTTTTGAAAAATGAGGGTTTTGCTGTTTCTTGTTCCATCAGTTATTTTCCTTTAATCCATTTTTAATATCACCAATCGCCAGCGCAACCGCAGCGCGTTTTATAAACAAATCGTATTTTGCAGAATTATTTTGCTTGCGCGCGTTGACTAATTCAGATTGCGCCGTTTGCCAATCCAGCATTGTTGCACGTCCAACCTTGTACATTCCCGCAGTCACGCGTTCGCTTTCAGTTGCGGACTTTAATAGTGTTTCTGATTGCTTTAAAACTGTTTTTGCCGTTTTATAATTTTGATACGCAGTAAAGACATCCATCATTGCTTCATTAGAAATATTTTCTTCATTATATTTTGTACTCTCCCAGTCCGCACTCGCAGAACGCGCATTATAGTAATTTAAAAACCCCGTAAATATCGGCATAGATGCAGATATACCAACACTGCCATGAACCTTTGCAGACATATTATCAAACATACCGCCAACTGTTTTATCATTAACATCAACACCACCTGTCACGGAAATAGAAGGAAGATTTTTCAAAAATGCGCTGTTGCGTCTATGCCACGCAGCATTGGTTTGAGATTTTGCTTTTAATAAATCTGGACGTTTTTCGCGTGCAACTTTTATCAATGTATCAATAGTTTCACTTTCTGCATCAGAACCAAAACTGGACGGCATATCTTTGATTTTTATGTTTTCATCTGCCGGGAAAGACAATATCGTTAACAAAGTTCCTTTTGCTATTTCACGATTATTTTTTGCGCGTTCCAATTCCAGTTGTGAAGATGCCAATGTTGTATCTGCCTTGTATACATCTGCCTTGGCAACTACCCCAGCAGAATATTTTTTATCTGCGGTATCTTTTGCTGTTTGTGCAACAGTTAGTGCAGATTGTGCCGCACTTACATCTGCATCAGTATTTAACAACGAATAATAAGCACCAACAATCGAATAAATAAAATTTTGAATTGTTTCATCGTAATCAAAACCTGCCGCGCGATATGTGGCTAAACTTTGCGCAAAATCAGATTCCCGCTTTCCAAAATCAAAAACAAGGTAAGAAGCAGATAAAGATGCTGTATATGTCCAATCATCATGTTCTGTATGTGAACGGTTCGCCCCAACATGTCCAGAAACAGACGGTAAATATTCAGAATATACAGAATTTTTCGTAAATCGTGCAGACCGCAGTGATGCGTATGCCGCCGCTGTCCTTGGGTTTCGACAAAGACCGATATTTATTACTTCGTTCAATTCCATTTCATCTAATGGGACATGACGCATGGTTGCGCAATCTTCGTTGGCGAACGCATACAGCGGAAAACAGGCAAAAAACCAGACATAAAACTTCATTTTTTATTTTCTTTTTATATAAATAATACCTGATATGCCCATTAAAAAATATAGGAACCAATCCATTAAACACATGCATAATTTTTATGTTGAAATCTTGTTATTTTTCGCCTATGATGGTTTCACGCGAAGGCCAGGTGGCAGAGTGGTTATGCAGAGGACTGCAAATCCTTGGATGCCGGTTCGATTCCGACCCTGGCCTCCAAATTTCAAAATGATACAGCAAATAACTCTTACCAATTTCAGAAATCATAAATGTTCCAGAATCACAATCGGGGACGCAAAGAATATTATTATAACAGGGCTAAATGGTGCTGGGAAAACCGCGATTCTTGAAGCTTTATCTTTACTTTCCGGCGAACGCGGTCTGCGTGGTGCAGATATACAAACCATGGCACGATTTGATGGCGATGGCTCTTTTTCTGTATTCGCAACCACAGATGATGATAATGATGTTTGTGTGTTTTTTGCGCAATCTGATACAAATCGTCATGCAAAAATAAATAATGAAAACGCACCATTATCCGAACTGGGGAAAATATCACGAATCGTCTGGCTTACCCCACACGAAGACAGAATTTTTGTTGATTCTGTATCGGACAGGCGCGCATTTTTTGACCATCTTGTCGCCAGTTTTGAACCATCACATATTGGACGAATATCGCGTCTTAATAAATTACTATCGGAAAGGGCAGGGGCGATAAAAAATAATGCCGATGACAATTGGCTGGACGCAATTGATAAACAAATTGCCGCAACTGCTGTATCCGTTGCTGCGTGCCGTATACAGTATTCTGGTGAAATAAATTATTTTTTTGAAAATGGGGCGGTATCTGTTAACGGTATGGTTGAAAAAATGGTTTTGGAAAACACTGCAACGATTGCGGAAAATAAATACTTTGAATATTTACAAAATAATCGCAATTTAATTGGTGACAAAATGGTGATTGATGGCGCACATAAATCAGATTTTGGTGTGTTTAATAAAAAGTTAAATTTACCGGCATATATAACATCCACGGGGCAACAAAAATCTATTTTGATTGATTTAATTTTGGCACATGCAAAATTGATTCATATAAAGACCGGAAAAAATCCAATTATTTTACTTGATGAAGCCGCTTCGCATTTGGATGAAAAAACGCGCGAAAAGATATTCACTGATTTAAATGCCCTGCAAGCCCAGGTTTGGGCAACAGGGCTTGATATCAACATATTTGACAAGGTTCCAAATGCTTTATTTGTCACTTGCCAAAATGGGGAAATAAGTAATATAGTAAGGTCAAGGAATTAAAGATGGCAAAAATAAACTATAAACAATTGTTGGATACTGCGTTAAAATCTGTTGTCAAAGAAGCACTTATTCACGCGCAATTTAATGGTCTTGGTGATGATGCAAGTTTTTTTATAACTTTTAAAACACGCGACCCAGGGGTTGTATTGCCTGATTTTTTACGGATAAGATATCCTGATTTAATGACGATTGTGTTGCAATATTCTTATAACAACCTTAATGTATCTGACAAGGAATTTGGTGTTCAATTAACTTTTGATGGTCGTCCATTTTTTATACGCGTCCCGTTTTCTGCATTGATAGAATTCAAAGACCCATCGGTTGATTTTATGTTATCTTTTCAACCAAACCAACCATCAAATACAGAAAACAAAGAAGAAAATATCGAATTACCATTGGAAGAAAAACCAGGAACAGTCCCAGATGATAAACGCGTTGTATCTCTGGATGATTTTAGAAACAGAAGAAAAAATTAATAAAAACACCGGAAAATGCCGGTATTTTTTATTCTTTTTCCTCGATGATTTTTTTCTCAGATTCCAAAAAATTTTCCAACCAATGATTATCTGTCTTTAATTGGCGGACATCGCTGTTTTGTAATAATCTTTTTTGTAATGGAATTGTTGTTTTGATACCTTCGATAACAAATTCGTCCAATGCGCGTTCTGCACGCATAATACATGCAGGTCTTGATTGTGCATGAACAATCAATTTTGCAATCATTGAATCATATGTTGGTGGTATTGTATATCCGCTGTATACGGCAGAATCTACGCGAACCCCCATTCCGCCAGATGGTGCATATAATTCTATTTTACCCGGATTTGGTATAAAAGTTTCAGGGTCTTCGGCATTGATACGAAATTCAATCGCATGACCATGTGCGACCAAATTTGATTGCGTATAACCCAATTTTTCACCAGCCGCAATTCGTATCTGTTCACGAACCAAATCAACCCCGTAAACCATTTCGGTTACCGGATGTTCAACCTGTAATCTTGTGTTCATTTCCAAGAAATAGAATTTGCCGTCTTCGAACATAAATTCAAAAGTCCCAGCATTTGTGTATTTCATTTTCTTGGCAGCTGCTTTGCAGATTTCAATCATGTCATCGCGCTGCTTTTGCGTAAGTATTGCCGCAGGGCATTCTTCCATAATTTTTTGATTTTTGCGTTGAAGCGAACAATCGCGTTCACCAAAAATTACGACATTACCATGCTTATCACCCAAGACCTGAAATTCAATATGACGCGGATGTAATAATAATTTTTCCATATAAAGTGTATCATCACCAAATGCAGTTTTTGATTCTGCCTTGACAATCGGGAAAGCATCACGCAATTCGTTTACATTATGGACAGCGCGCATTCCACGACCACCACCACCAGCCGCCGCCTTTATCATCACAGGATAACCAATTTTATCCGCCCAAATGGTTGCATCTTCAATTGTTTTTATTGCGCCGTCACTTCCCGGGACAACAGGCAACCCACATTTTATCGCGGTTTTTTTTGCGTTAACTTTGTCCCCCATTTTGCGAATCATATCGGCATTTGGTCCAATCCATATAAGACCATGCTCTTCCACTTTGTCCACAAAATCAGCACGTTCAGACAAAAAGCCGTATCCCGGATGAATTGCATCCGCATTGGTTAAAAGTGCCGCTGTTAATATCGCAGATTCATTTAAGTAAGATTCACTTGATTGTGCCGGTCCGATACATACAGATTCATCAGCCAATTTTACATGCATTGCATCCCTGTCAGCAGTAGAATATACAGCGACCGTTCGTATTCCCATATCACGACAAGCGCGAATTATTCGCAGTGCTATTTCGCCGCGATTTGCAATTAAAACTTTTTTAATCTGCGGCATTTTCAACCTGTTCAATTACAATTATCGGTGTATCAAATTCCACAGCCACCCCATCGGCAAGCAATATTTCTTTGACAACACCATCAATATCAGATTTTATCGGGTTAAATGTCTTCATCGCCTCAACCAGCGCAACTGTATCGCCCGCCTTTACCTTGGCCCCCACTTTTACAAAAGGTTTTGCGCCCGGTTCTGGTGCCAAATAAAGAACACCGACCATCGGCGATTTTAATACATGCCCAGATATTTTATCTGAATCTTTTGCCTTTGATTGTTGTGCAAACCCCGCCACAGGCGCAGCCACAGTTTGCTGTTTAGATAAATGAATATGTTTGCGATATAAACCCAATAACAGTTGACGTTCTAAATCAAGTTCTGTTATGCCCATTTCATCCATTAACTTGGACATATTTTCAACTGTTGAACGAAAAGATGCCATAATTATAAATCCTTTTTTAAAGCCATATATCACTATTAATTTTACCACATTGATTTTGTATGTCAAGGAACAGGGTCGTATCCGCAACCACCACCTGGTCTGCACCGCGATATGCGTTTTAACCCCAACCATGTGCCTTTTAACACACCGTATTTTTCTATTGATTGTTTTGTATATTCGCTACAAGTCGGGGTAAATCTGCATGCCGCGCGTCCACCGATAAACGGCGATATACATAACTGATAAAAACGCACGATTTTACATGCGATTTTTACCAGAAAATTATTCCGCTTTTTTTGCATTTTTGTCGTATAATTTGGCTATATTTTTTAACAAAAAGCCCATCTCTTTACGGCCAGGATCACGTCTGCGGGTTAATATAGGTCCGCGCGCAACAAAAATATAATCTAATTCTGGCAACATTAAATCTTCATTAAAAGCAATCCAATCGCGCAACATTCTTTTTGCACGGTTGCGGTCAGTCGCCAATTTAAAGGTCTTTTTCGGCGCAAACAAACCATATCTGGCATCACTGGGGATTTTTGCCTTTTTTGCCTTTACAACGATGTTATAAGAGTTCACCCGATAATCGCCCAGTGTTGTTAAAAAATCTTTATGATTGCGTATAGTTTTTCTTTTCATGATGCTAATAATACCAAAATACAGAAAAAAGCAAATGAAAAATCAAAATTTATTATTATGCGGGCTTGATTTTTTCTGTGCCTGTTTTATAATGCGGTCAAACAAGACAAGAGAAAGGCAAATGTATAATTGGTTATTAAAGTTTTTTTCCGCAGATATGGCTATTGATTTGGGAACAGCAAACACTTTGATTTATGTCAAAGACCGCGGTGTTGTGCTTAATGAACCGTCTGTGGTTGCTGTTGTCGAAAACAGATTATTGGGACGCAAAGAAATCAAGGCGGTCGGTGCCGAAGCAAAACGCATGTTTGGACGAACACCTGGGCGAATTTCTGCGGTTCGTCCATTGCGTGATGGTGTTATCGCTGACTTTGAGGTTGCCGAAGAAATGATTAAATACTTTATCCGCAAAGTTCATCAGAAAAACCCATTGGCTGCACCACTTATCATTATTTGTGTTCCATCTTGTGCAACCCAGGTGGAACGCCGCGCTATACAAGAAGCGGCTGATGCGGCTGGTGCGCGCAAGGTTTATATTGTCGAAGAATCAACAGCGGCGGCAATTGGTGCTGGATTGCCTG
This sequence comes from uncultured Pseudomonadota bacterium, assembly GCA_902771095.1. Taxonomy (GTDB): domain Bacteria; phylum Pseudomonadota; class Alphaproteobacteria; order Rs-D84; family Rs-D84; genus Enterousia. Next base: position 31,281 of record CACXVH010000003.1, on the reverse strand, counting down.
TTGATAAACCACTGGGGTCAATGGTTTTGGATATCGGTGGTGGCACGACAGAGGTTGCAATTATGTCACTTGGTGGAATTGTGTATTCAAATGCTGTCCGCACTGCGGGTGACCAGATGGATCAAGACATCATTGAATATGTGCGTAAAAACAAAAACCTTTTGATTGGTGATAATACCGCCGAAGAAATAAAGAAAAAAATCGGAACTGCCGTTATGCCAAAGGATAAGGCAAACGAATTATCAATGAAGATAAAGGGGCGCGATTTAATGAGTGGAACACCGCGTGAAACACTTATCACAGAATCGCAAATCGCGGCGGCACTTTCCCAGACAGTTGCAAAAATTATTCACACGGTGCATCTTGCGCTTGAATCTACACCACCTGAATTGTCTGCCGATATCGCAGACCTTGGTATCGCGATGACTGGGGGCGGGTCATTGTTGCGTGGTCTCGATGCCGCGATTCGTGCAGCAACTGGATTGCCCGCATTTTTGGTTGATAATCCAATGGCATGTGTGGCACTGGGCAGTGGTAAAATGTTGTCGGATATTGATAAAAACAAGCATGTTTTACAAACAATGTATTAAGAAAATAAATTTAAGAAAAAGCCGGTAAACACCGGCTTTTTTTTATATCATTTTTTATTAAAACAAAAATCTTATACCCGCATTCATATTAAACATTGCATCTATATCACTTTTGGAATCTGTTGGGATAAATAATCTGCCATTTAAATACCAATCAATATGTTTTGACATAGTATAGTTATACCCCACCTTGAAAACAACCACCGTTCCATCATCATCGTCATCAATATCAGACAAACCGTATGTTGTTTTCGCCAAATTCGTGACATTCATTTTAAATCTTTCATTGGCATTAAATAAACCAAGACCCAACACAACATCTTGGCGATGTGGGCTGTTTCCAGAAACGCGAATATAATTGTCAAATGTTATGCCCCACGCAGAAAAACCAACTTCGGCAGATGATATATATGCTTTTGACATCACATCAATATCGCCTTTGGAATTTAATGTATAATCATAAGCAAATGTAATGGCAGCACTATAAACTTTTTCCGTTTCGAATTTTACCCCTAATTCACCACCAATTCCAAAAAATGATTCTGGCAAATCAATGCCTATGTCATTCATCGCGTATTTTATATTATCTGCATACTCAACACCATTAAGGCCGAGATTAGCCCCCACAAATGGTTTAATATTAACTGCATACGCAGAAAAACTGGTCAAAGCCAAACCAAGGCAAGAAATGTTCATAAAGATTTTTTTCATATTTTGTCCTTTGTTATAAAACCTCACTACAAACTGTATATTATTATACGGTAAAACATCATCACTTTACAAGACAAAAACTGTGCGAGAAAGAAAATTGATATTGCAATCTGGATTTTTGTTGTTATAATACTTTGGCTTTGGGTGGTTAGCTCAGTTGGCTAGAGCGTCACGTTGACATCGTGGAGGTCGTTGGTTCGAGCCCAATACCACCCACCACACTTCGCATCAAAGATGCTTCGTGTGGCAAGCCACTAGATAGGAAAAATTAAAAATGCGAATGTATAATTAATCTTGGTAAAAAATTTGCGGGAACAAATTGATGCGCCCGTGATGGCGCTTTTTTTATAAACAAAGGACACAACAATGGGACAAAAATATTTAATTACTTCTGCTCTTCCTTATGTAAATGGTGAATTACATATCGGACATCTGGTTGGTTGTTGGTTGCCAAGTGATGTATACGCCAGATTCTGCCGTGCACAGGGTCGCGATGTATTGTATGTTTGTGGCGCAGATGAACATGGAACGCCTGCTATTGTCGGCGCCGCAAAGGAAAATATGCCCATCAAAGAATATAACGATAAGTATTATGAAAAACATTTGCAGGCGGTATCTGATTTTAATTTGTCTTTTGATTTGTATGGTCGCACGCATACTGAATTACAAGAAAAGTTAGTCCAAGATTTATTTACCCGCCTGGAAAACCAAGGGTTGATTGAAGAACGTGAAACAATCCAACCTTTTTCTGTGGATGATGATATGTTTTTAGCCGACAGACAACTGGAAGGCACTTGTCCAAAATGCGGCTATGAAAAGGCGCGTGGCGACCAGTGTGATAATTGCAGTGCTACATACGAAGCAACAGAATTAAAAAATCCACGTTCTGTGATTTCTGGGTCAACAAATATTGAAATGCGAAAAACCAAAAATTTATTTTTCTTGGCTTCAAAAATGCAAGAAGAATGGCGCAATTGGTTAAAAGAACATGCACCAAAATGGTCTAAAACAGCATCTGCTATTGCGATGGGTTGGGCAAACGAAGGATTGCGTGATACTTCTATTACCCGCGATTTAAAATGGGGGATCCCTGTCAATAAACCAGGATACGAAGACAAAGTTTTCTATGTTTGGTTTGATGCACCATGGGGATATGTTTCTATATCAATGGCGACCAACAAAGATTGGGAAAGTTGGTGGAAAAATGCAGATTGTTTTTACGCGCAATTTATGGGCAAAGATAATGTGAAATTCCATTCTGTGTTTTTCCCAGAACAAGAATTGGCAATGCACGATAATTGGAAAACCGTGGATATGCTGAAATCAATGAACTTCCTTAATTTCGAAGGTGGAAAAATTTCTAAATCAACTGGGAACGGTATATTCCTTGATAATGCGCTAACTATCGCACCAAGCGATTGTTGGAGATATGCGTTGATGGCTTCTGCCCCAGAAACAGACGATACAGATTTCACAATGGCGCGTTTTGCCGATATTGTAAACAAAGATTTAAATGGGATGCTTGGCAACTTTGTGTCACGCGTTTGCAAATTATCAAACAAAAACTTTGGTGATGTCGTTCCAAATGGAAACGGAATAGATAAAGATTTAGAAACAAAAATAAACGAAAAATTAAATGATTTAACAAATGCACTGGAAAAATGTGAATTCCGTGATGCTGTGTTTGCACTGCGCTCTTTGTGGGCGATTGCTAATGAATATATGACTGTCAAAGAACCATGGGCATTGGTTAAAAATGGCGATATGGCTGGCGCAGCCAAGGCATTAAACGAATGTTTCCAAATGATTGATTTATTCGCACGCGTGTCACAACCATTCATACCAGATGCGGCTGAAAAGATGCAAAATGTATTTAAAATTAAACATGACTTATCTTGGCCGACAAAATACGAACACCGTATCGCGAACGGCGAAAAATTTGTTGTTCCAGAAAATCTGTTTAATCGTATTGAATTGACAAATGACAAATAAAACAAAACTTATTTTAATGTCTTGTTGTGCGCCGTGTTCGGCTGGTGCAATTCAACAACTTGTAGACGGCGAAATTCCTGGCATAGACGAATTTATTGTTATGTTTTTCAATCCAAATATTTACCCCGAAACCGAATATCAAAAGCGCCTTAGTGAACAAATAAAATACTGTGAAAAATTGGGCGTAAAATATGTTGTCGGCGATTATGACCATGATGATTGGTTGCGGGCTATTCGTGGCCTTGAAAACGAACCGGAACGGGGGCTGCGGTGTAGCAAATGTTTTGCATATCGTTTTTGCTTTGCGCGTGAATACGCAAAGAAGCATGGATTTAATGCGATTGCATCTGTGTTTGGTGTATCACGTTTTAAATCACAAAGTCAAGTTGATAAATCCGCAGAATCGGTGTGTGGCGATATAAAATATTTACCAATTAAATGGGATGAAAATTTGCGCGTATCTATTAATCGTGAATCCGACTTTTACCGCCAAAATTACTGTGGTTGCGAATTTTCAATGCGTAAATAATAGATTTGCTTTTTTTGTTTAATTTTCTATAATTTATTTGATAAAACAAAAGGTTAATTATGTCGACAATATATGTTTTTCCGGGTCAGGGTGCCCAAATCGTTGGAATGGGCGCGGAACTTTACAAAAACAATGCCGCTGCGCGTGCTGTGTTTGACGAGGTTGATGACGCATTGGGCGAAAAACTATCAAACATTATTTTTAATGGACCGATGGAAGAATTGACCCTAACCAAAAATGTTCAGCCGGCAATTATGGCAACCTCTATCGCGATGTTCCGCGCAAGCGGAATACCGATGCCTGAATTTGTTGCCGGGCACAGTTTGGGTGAATATACCGCGCTTTGTGTTGCTGGGGCAATTAGTTTGGCAGATACAGCGCGCCTGCTTCGCGCACGCGGAAATGCAATGCAAAAATCTGTTCCTGTTGGTATGGGGTTAACATCGGTTGTATTGGGGTTGGATGCAGATATTGTTCGTGATGTTTGCGAACAATCTGATTGTGATTTGGCGAACGATAACTGCCCGGGTCAAGTTGTAATTTCTGGATTAAAAGAACCAATTGAGATGGCATCCGAAAGATTAAAAGAATTGGGTGCAAAACGCGTTATGCCACTTAACCTTTCTGCGCCAGTGCATTGTCGCGCCCAAGAACCTGCCACAGAAATTATGCGCCACGAATTTGAAAAGGTAAAAATTGAAAAACCAAAATCGAAATGGATTTCAAATAAAACCTGTACAATTATTGAAAATCCAAACGAAATCAAAGAAGCACTTATTTATCAATTAACACATGGGGTGCGTTGGCGCGAAAGTGTTCTGGAAATGGTAAATCTGGGGATTGATAAAGCGATTGAAATTGGTCCGGGTAATGTATTATCTGGTTTAATAAATCGCACAACTGATAAAATCACAACAGAGAAATTGGAGATATAATATGTTTGATTTAAAAAACAAAGTTGTTTTAATTACAGGTGCCACTGGTGGTATTGGTGGTGCAATCGCGAAACAGATGAAATCCGCTGGCGCAACTGTTGTTGTTACTGGACGCGATGAAAAAAAATTATCCAATTTTGATGATTCTTTTATCAAAATTGTTGCTGATTTGTCTGTTGATGGTGCAGCTGATAAATTGATAAGTGACACAATCGAAAAAGCAGGGCGAATTGATGTATTGGTTAATAATGCCGGAATTACTGCGGATACATTGATGATGCGTATGTCGGATGAACAATTTGATAATGTTTTGAATACTAATTTACGCGCAACATTTAAGTTGTGTCGCGCGGCAATTATGCCAATGATGAAGCAACGCGGTGGTCGTATTATAAACATGGCATCAATCGTTGGTGTTGTCGGCGGGGCAGGGCAGGCAAATTATGCAGCAAGCAAAGGTGCAATTATCGCGATGACAAAATCTATTGCAGCAGAAGTGGCTTCGCGTGGAATCACCGCAAATGCGATTGCACCGGGCTTTATCAAAACACCTATGACAGATGTTTTACCGGACGAATTAAAGAAAAAATATCTGGAACAAATACCGGCTGGTCGTTTTGGTGAACCAATTGATATCGCAAATGCTTGTGTATTTTTGGCAAGTGACGAAGCATCATACATAAACGGACAAACAATTCATATCAATGGTGGTATGGGACGATTTTAATCAATGAAAAAATTTGATTGCATCATTATCGGTGGTGGACATGCAGGGGTCGAAGCGGCAGCTGCTTCTGCTAGACGCGGTGCAAAAACATTATTATTGACTATGCGCGAAAGCGATATTGGGGCGATGTCTTGTAATCCATCAATCGGCGGTCCTGGGAAATCACAAATGGTTGCAGAAATGGCGGCACTTGGCGGTGTTATGCCAGTTGCTGCAGACAGCGCAGGTATTCATTGGCGAACATTGAACGCAACACATGGCGCAGCAACCCAGGCATTACGCGCACAAATAGACCGAAATTTTTATCATGATGCGGTTATGGAAATTTTGAAAGATACACAAAATCTTGATATTGTTTTTGAATCTGTTGTTGATTTAGATTTAAAAAACAAAACCGTCAATGGCAAGTATCGCGCCGTATCCATCGTTTTAACAACTGGCACTTTTCTTGGCGGGCTTGTCACACGCGGAAAAGAAAAAATTCCGTCCGGTCGATTGATGGATAATGGCGAATACCAAGAAAATGATACGCACATTTCAAAAGTGTTAAAAAAAGCAGGTTTTGAATTATTGCGATTAAAAACTGGAACACCTGCACGCATATATCGCAACAGTATTGATTTTTCTGTATGTGAAGAACAACCGGGCGATAACCCACATGATTGGTTTGCGCTTGGAGATAAAAAGAATAAGTATAATGAAAAATGTTTTATCACGCATACAAACGAAAAAACACATGAAATAATTCGTAAAAACATTAAAAATGCACCAATGTATAATGGCGATATAACGGGCCTTGGACCCAGATATTGTCCGTCATTGGAAGATAAAGTTATGCGCTTTCCAGAACACAAAAACCATCATGTTTTTTTAGAACCCGAAGGTTTTAACAGCGATTTAATTTATCCAAATGGTATTTCAACATCTTTTGGAAGTGATATCCAAGATAAATGGATACGCACAATTCCAGGCCTTGAAAATGCCCGTATTGCGCGATATGGATACGCGATTGAATATGATGCTATTGATGCGCGTATGTTAAAATCTACATTAGAATCAAAAGATATTCCTGGTTTATTTTTTGCCGGGCAAATCAACGGAACAAGTGGTTATGAAGAAGCCGCCGCCCAGGGTTTGATTGCGGGTGCAAATGCCGCTGCACATTCTTTGAATCTTGAAACTTTGAATCTGGACAGAACTAATTCTATGATTGGTGTTTTAATTGATGATATCACAACACTTGGTGTAGATGAACCGTATCGTATGTTCACTTCACGCGCAGAATATCGTCTTAATTTACGTGCAGATAACGCAATATTAAGGTTAGGCGAAATTAGTGAATCAATCGGGTTAATTTCAAAAGATTTACATAAAAAATTAAAAAAATTGCGTGAAAAAGTGGCACACGAAAATGATAAATTTTATGCCGGATACATCGCAAGAAATGAACGCGAAATCGCAAATTATAAAAAGGACAGCGAATTAAAAATCCCAAATAATTTTGATTATAAATCATTGCCCGGTTTAACAAATGAATTGATTGAAAAATTGACTAAACACAGACCGGAAAATATCGCGGCTTTATCCCGTATTCCAGGCATGACCCCGGCGGGAATAATGGTTGTTTTGCGTAAAATAAAATGTGGAAATAAGTAAAAATATATATTAAAATCTCCGCATATGCCGGTTTAGCTCAGCTGGTAGAGCATCTCATTCGTAATGAGGGGGTCGTAGGTTCAAGTCCTATAACCGGCACCATGTTCCGCATTTGTAATATTACAATGCAGTAAGTTACCAATAAGCAAAAATATAAATTTTACTGGATAGGATTAAGCATTTTGTTGCGGGTTTGGAGACTGTTTCCGAAACCTGTCATACAATTATACGCACAACGAAATGCACAATAAGTTGCATCTGCTAACTCGTAACGAAAATACCAGGGTAATACCTCTGACGGAGAATAAATAGTATTTTCATCACTTGGCTTATAACCCGTTGCTTTACACCAACAATACCGACCCACGACATTACTGATATTATTTAAAACGCCCCCTTGGGTCTCACTACATTTTGCCATACCATACACGTAACTGGTACCAAAGCTGACCTTCCATTCTTTCTGCATTAAATCATCAAAACGACTGTCACATGGAATGTTTCCGCTAGATGATATATTTCCAACTCCAGATCTATACCAACATGTATATGTACTGTCTTCGTTTTGATCTTTTCCCCAACGTTCATCACCATGTGATGATGTTGGTATCGTTGAAAAATCATATGTTGGGCGAACTCTCCAACCTTTAAAAGTATATCCTGTTCTTGTCGGTATTGTTGATGGTGGCGTTAATGTAGAATCGTATGTGCAATTACTGGATGCATTGTCCACTTCCATCAATGTATTATTATTATACCAATACAAACTGATTTCATTTGCAGTCCAACCTGCTTCCAGATTTGATGTTCCAGAATATACTTGTAATGGTGTATGTTTACAATCTGCGGTGGATGCACTGGATGGTATATCGGTTGCGAATAATGGTGCGGAAATTAAAATTGAAAAAATTGCAAAACAAATCGTCCCGATTTGTTTTGGGCTTAGCAATAGATTACATGTGTGTGTGTGTGTGTGTGTGTAGGTTTCTGCGGGTTTCAGCGATTTTAACCATTTTTATTTCTTTTTTTGTCATCTTTTTCTCACTACATTGATACGAGTATTCTATTATTATTTAAAAATTAAATCAAATATTTTTTACACCATTTATTTACTGGACAATGTTCACAATCTGGGCGCAATGCTTTGCATGTATATCGACCATGCAAAACCATTACATGATTTACGATTGCATGATATTTTTTTGGAATTATTTTTAATAATTTTTCTTCGACTTTTTCTGGTGTGTTATCTTTTTCATCAACCCAACCATATCGATGTGCATTACGGAAAACATGTGTATCCACACCGATATTAGGCGCATTCCATAAAACATTCATTATTACATTTGCTGTCTTTTGACCAACACCTGCCAATTTCATCAATTCCGCGCGATTATGGTATTTTTGTGGAAATTTATAATTCAAATCATCGCTGTTTTTATCTTTTAATTGCATGGCAAGTTTTATGATATTGTTTGCCTTGTTATTAAAAAAAGAAATTACTTTGATTTGTTTTTTTAATTCATCCAGCCCCAGTTCCAACATTTTATCCGGGGTTGGCGCGATTTTAAAAAGGTTTGGCGTGACTTCGTTAACCTTTTTATCTGTTGCCTGGGCAGACAAAATCACAGCCACAGCAAAAGTAAATTCATTAGTCGAATATAACTCTGACCGGATATTCATATTCAATGTCTTTGGAACATTTTCAAAATAAATATCCGGTGATAGAGTTATATTTTTATTTTTCATTTTACTTTTTCAATATCGATTGCAAAGTTATATTCTTCGATAGTTGTTGTGAATTGTTCCGCCATTCCTGGATTCATTTCAACAATCAAAGCATCGTGCATTATGCGTTTTTTATGTGCCTCTATCGCGCGGAACAATGCAAAATCCGCAGTAATAGTCATTTTTATTCTGTCCGACACATCCAATCCTGCGGCTTTGCGTGAATCTTGGATAAAGCGCAAGGCATCGTTCACCAAACCTTCTGCCAATAATTCACCGTTGGTTTCTGTATTTAATACAACAACAGCGGTGTTATCGGATAATGCAGCGCCAGTTACACCTTCTTTGACAGTAAGGCGATTTTCAAATTCATCCATATTTAATGTGTATTCGCCGACAATCAATTTGTCACCATCTATTGTATAATCACCGCGTTTAACCGCTGGGATTATATCTTTTAACGCACCACCAAGGCGCGCGCCAATTTTTGGTGTGATTAAATACACAAAAGAATCAGCAACTGATTTGATATTATCAACAAATTTGACTTCTTTGACATTTAATTCGTCACGGATAATATCTGCATAATCTTCCATATTTATGCCAGCAATAGTGACATCCGCCAAAGGCAAACGATTACGCAATTTATATTGTTCACGCAATTGTTTTCCGGTTGATACAATCATTTGAATACGACGCATATCGTTTAAGATTTTGGTATCTGTATTCTCCGCTGTTGGCCAATCTTCCAAATGCACAGATTCCAATCCTGTTAAATTCTTAAAGATATATTCGCTGATAAACGGTGCAAATGGTGCCAAAACTTTACAGAAGTTCACCAACACATAATGCAATGTTTCAAAAGCACTTTCGTCTTCGTCCCAGAATCTATCACGATTACGGCGGATATACCAGTTATTTAATATATCCAAGAATCGAACAAAATCCTTGACCGCAATATCTGGTTTATATTCATTCAAAGATTTGGTTGTTGTTTTTATCAATTCGTTTAATTCAGACAAAATATATTTATCCAATAAATTTTCACCGTCCGGTTCTTTCTCTACGGTGATATTTCCCGCATTGGCATAAAGTGTAAAGAAATGATACGCGTTCCAAAGCGGTGTCAAAATTGTTTTTATTGAATCATTAAATACTTTGCCTTCTTTGTCGACACAAACACCCTCCGCTTTCATAAAATTACTTCCTTGGATAAATAATCTAATTGCATCTGCACCATATGTTTCAAACTGTTCACTTGGGTCAGAATAATTATGTAATGATTTTGCAAATTTTCTTTTCTGTTCATCTAAAATCATACCATTAGCAGACACAACGCGGAACGCCGGTTTATCAAATAGTGCAACCGCCACAACCATCAAAGAATAAAACCAACCACGCGTTTGGTCTTGACCTTCGATAATATAATCCGCCGGGAAACTTTTTTCAAATTTGTCTTTGTTTTCAAACGGATAATGAAGTTGTGCAAACGGCATAGAACCACTTTCAAACCAACAGTCCAAAACATCTGTTATTCTGTGCCAGCCGTCTTTGGTAAGGTTATCCAGTGTCGGTCGATGCAAATCATCTATTTTAACACCGAAAAATTCTTCCATTTCCGCCACAGAACCAAAGATTTTATATTCGCCGTTTCTTTCCCAAATTGGTAAAGGAACGCCCCAGAATCTATTTCTGGAAATTCCCCACGGACGCGCATTTTCAATCCATGCCATAAAGCGATTACCAGCACTGGTCCAAGTGGTTTCATTCTTGGTTATTTCAACTAATCTTTCACGAACTTTTGGCACATCTATATACCACGCATCTGTTGCACGATAGATTAATTTTTCATGGCTGCGTGGTCCAAAAGGATAACTGTGTTTATGTTGGTCTTTTTTAACCAATATACCTTTTGTGCGCAACCAATCTATGATTTTTGGATTTGCAACGAATATATTTTCACCCGCCCAATCTTTAACAGTATCATCAAAATTACCGTAATCATCTACATTTAAAATAACCGGGAATTTCGGGTCAAGCGCCTTTGCCACAAAATAGTCATCTTCACCATATGCTGGCGCAATATGAACGATACCAGTTCCATCACTATCGGATACATAATCGCCAGAAATTATCGTATAAAGACCATGCCCATCTTTTGCCAAATCTGTGTAATATGGGAATATTGGTTTATAATGTAACCCAACCAATTCGCTACCTTTTACAGTCCCCAGTTTTTCAGAATTTGCAAATATTTTATCATATGCCTTGACGCGCGATTCTGACAATACATAAACATGACCATCTTCATGACGCATCCGAACATAAGTCATATTTGGGTTCACAGCCAGAGCAGAATTTGCAGGTAATGTCCAAGGCGTAGTTGTCCAAGCAATCGCCCTTTCGCCGTTTTCCAGTTCAAACCAAACTGTCACAGTATCATCAACGATATCTTGATATTCACTGGATGCTTCGCTATTCGATAAAACTGTTCCCAGTTTCCAATCATACGGATTAACTTTGAAGTCCTTGTAAAGCAAACCCATATCATACAATTTTTTCAACGCCCAAATCACAGATTCCATATAGTTTTTATCCATTGTGCGATAGCCCTTTGTGTCACCACCATCAACCCAACGACCAACACGTTCAATGAATCGCAACCATTCATTGGTATAAGTCATAACATCGTTTTTACACATATCACAAAACGCGGCAATTCTGTCTTCTGCGACAATATCTTTGGCGCTGCGTCCTTGCTTTTTTTCAACAGAATTTTCAGCAGGTAATCCATGGCAATCCCAACCAAGTTCACGGACAACATGTTTCCCATTCATTGTTTGAAATCTGGACACCATATCTTTAATCGCACTTACCCCCAAATGACCCCAATGCGGTAAACCGTTTCCAAACGGTGGGCCATCATAGAAATTAAATTCTTCGCCCATTTTTGTTTTTTCCAATGATTTATGGAAAGTATCATCACTGCGCCAGAAATCTAGGACTTGGTGTTCAAGTTCCGCGAAATTGACTTTTGGTTCTGTTTTTGTGTATGCCATATGTTTTCGTCCCTTTGTTGCATAAAAAACGGCGCCATATGCGCCCCGGACATACGCCAAAGCGCAGTGCCAGTTTATTTAATAATAATTATTGTTTTCTTGTTCATGTGCCTATTTATACAATTATTTTTGATAAAAATCAAGTAATCTGTTGATTTTTTATTATATTCATATAGAATTTACACCGCGCAGGAGAGAGTGGAGTAAAAAAACAAAAGGTCTTTTTATGTTCACACAACGCGATAAAATCAAAGAACTGGCGGAATTTCTTGTCAAAGGTCAAGATACTCAATGTATGATTTTTAGAAATACAAATTATCAACCACGCGGTGTTTCCGAAGTAATCACTTGCGAATACAGTATAAAAACACTTCGCATAGTTTACAACGAATGGTTTGTCGAAGGTTTTGAATTGGCAAACAAAATGAAATTACCCGGCACAGAATACCATGGAAAACTTGTCAAAGGAAGCGGTGTCACAGTCACAACCAAAGATAAAGGTCCTTATACATTCTATGGCAAAGATGCGCTGTCTATTAAAGACGCATGCGAATTAAATCGCGACATCGCATCATATATTTTAACACGATAATTGTTTATTCCCCGCCGCAAAGGCGGGGAAAATTATTATGCACGCAATTTTGCATTGCATTTGCTTTCTATTGCTTTAATCACTTTATTTTGAATGTCCAACAATTCTTTGTCTGACATATTAGTGTCTGGATAAATAGTGATTGTAAATGCGATTGATTTTTCACTATTTCCCATATCAAATGCATCAAATATAATTGCATCAGAAATTCTGGAATCGGCAGATACCGCCGTAGAGATGATTTTTTCAGCCGCGAAATCGGATTTCATAACAAATGCAAAATCACGAGTAATCGGCATAAATTCTGTCATCGGGATTTTTTTATATTTTGGATTTTGCGGAAGATTTTCAATATCTTCAACCAAAGCAACATAAACTTTGGTCTTTATGTGTAATTGTTTTGCTACATTTGGATGCAATTCACCAAATTCAGCCAAAACCTTTTTACCTTGGACAATTCTGCCATATCTGTATGGATGTGCCCAACGCGGTGCATTTGTTGTATCAACAGTATACTTTTGGGCGCCAAGCAAAGACAATAAATCCGCCTTTACATCAAAAACATCAAGCGTTCTATTGCGTTTTTGCCAATGACGCTCTGATGTTTCGCCACTTCGCACGATACATAACGAAGTATGTTGTTCACCAGGATTATTGCCGTCAAACACAGTTCCCAATTCAAACATATTCAAATCAGAAAAACCGCGTTTTTCATTATTAGCAACCGCAATCAAAAGATTCCCCAGCAAATTATTACGCGCTGTATCCAAATCAACAATAATCGGGTTTGCAATCTTGATGATTGGTTTATCTGTGATAATTTTTTCAACCTTTGAATTGCCAAAGCCAAAAGAAACGCTTTCATTTAATCCACGATTTGCCAACTTTTCTTTCAAAGAAACATTCATATCTTTGTGAATCACATCAATTGTGTTTTGTGGCATTTCTTTTAAACCTATGTTGTCATATCCATATATGCGCACCAATTCAGATACTATATTTTCAGGGATAACAACATCCGTTCTTTGTGGATTTGGTGTAATAACCCAATTACCTTTTTTATCTTCTTTGATTTCAAAATGTAATTTTTCCAGGATTTCTTTTTGTGTTTTTTCATCCAAATCAATGCCTGTTTTCTTTTTAAACAGCGATTGGCTGTATACGACAGATTCCGGTGTATAGGATGCACGACCAGCAACAGATACATTTACAATTTTTCCACCACATGCATCCATTATTATTTTTGCCGCCTTTGACAAAGCGCGTAATGTTCCATCTGGATTTATGTTGCGTTCATATCTATACGAAGAATCTGTGGATATACCATGTCTTTTGGAAGATTTACGAATACTTACTGGGTCAAAATATGCGGATTCTAAAATAATATTCTTTGTTTTATCAGATGTGCAACCACGCGCGCCACCGATAACGCCAGCCAATGCCAAGATTCCTTTATCGTCCGTAATAACCAAATCTTTATCACATAATTCGTGTTCATTACCAAATAAATCTGTGAACTTTTCTTTATCCTTTGCCATACGGACAGTTATATCACCAACAATTTCATCTGCATCAAAACAGTGCATTGGTTGCGCCAAATCATAACAAATATAATTAGTCGCATCAATCGCAGCATTTTTTGGGTTTATCCCCGCAGAAAGCAAACAACTTTGAATTGTTTTATTTGATGCACCGTTCTTTATTCCGTGAATTTCACAAAAACGATAAGTTGGACAGGCATCCTTTGCCAAAAGATTAACCTTACGCGAACCTTTGACCTGTTTTAATTCATCAATTTTTTTATCAACAAATTTTCCAGCATCTGCCGCACTTAAATCCAGTGCAATTCCACGCAAAGATAAATAATCTGGACGATTTGGTGTAATCGATGTTTCAAAAATTGCGGATGTATCGCAAGACAAAGCGGATATTGGTTGTCCAATTTTTTCTTTCTTTTCGTCTAATTCAATAATACCACTATGGTCACCGTTTATACCAAGTTCTTTACCAGAACACATCATACCATCTGACAAAACACCGCGCAATTTACCACTTTGAATTACCATATCCCCAATCTTGCATCCAGGTATTGCCAGCGCAGACACAAGCCCAACACGCGCATTTGGCGCACCACAGACAACCTGACGAAGTTTGCCAGTTCCATCATCAACCTTTAATACATGCAGATGGTCGCTGTTTTCATGTGGCTTGCATTCAACAATTTTTGCCGCGATTGGCAATATCGGATTTGTTAAATCTTCAACCTCTAACCCAATTGCATTTAATTTATCAGCGATTTGTTCAGGGGTTAATTTTGTATCAAGATATTGTTTCAACCAATTATAAGACCATTTCATTTTTTACCCCTTTTATTAAAATCCATTATTTTTTAACCAACGAATATCGCCATCGTAAATTGGACGTATATCATTCAAATTGTATTTTAACATCGCCATTCTGTCCCAACCAAAACCGAAAGCAAAACCTTGGTATTCATTTGGGTCTATGTTGCAATTTTTTAATACATTTGGATGAACCATCCCTGCGCCACAAATTTCAAGCCATCTGTCCCCCCATTTCATATCCATTTCTATGGACGGTTCTGTAAATGGGAAGTAAGACGGACGAATACGCAATTGAATGTCGCGCTCAAAAAACTTTGAAAGCAATGCACGCATTGTTGCAACCAAATCAGATAATGTTATATTTTTATCAACATATAAACCTTCCATTTGACCGAACATAGGGGCATGTGTGGCATCCATTTCTTTACGGTAAGTGGAACCAATCGCAAATATTTTAATTGGCGCGCCATGTTTTTCCATTGCGCGAATTTGTATCGCGGATGTTTGTGTGCGCATCACATTACCATTTTCCAAGAAAAAAGTATCTTGCATATCACGCGCAGGATGATATTGTGGGGTGTTAAGTGCAGTAAAATTATGCCAATCATCTTCAATTTCTGGACCAGTCCAAAGTGTAAATCCAAAAGATTCAAGAATCGCTGACAATTCCTTTAAACTTTGAGTCAATGGATGCAATGTTCCACGATTTTTTGGTTCTGTATCCAAAGTTACATCTATATATTCAGTCGCCAATTTTTCATTTAATGCAACCATTTCTAATTCATTTTGTTTTTCTTTAAACAATTGACGCAATTCAGTATTTTCTGCGTTTATAATGCTACGTTCTTCATTGGACAAATTCGCCATATTCTTTAATTTTTGGGTCATTGTTCCATTTTTACCAAATGTATCTGAATACATTTTCTGTAATTCTTCCAAAGATTTCACTTTTTTAATTTTATCTTTCATTTTTACCCCATTTATAAAAAATTTAAGACCGTAATGCTTTACGGTCTTATTCTGACAAAACAAATCATTGCCGTAAAGTGTTATTTTGAACCTTGGGCAATAAATCGTTTTGCTGTATCAATCAAAGTATTGAAATTTTTATCAGCATCATATGCCATTTGGGCCAACACTTTGCGGTCCAAATTAATACCTGCCTTTTTCAAACCATTCATAAATTGACTGTATGTCAAACCGTTTGGACGAACAGCAGCATTGATACGAACAATCCAAAGCGAACGGAAATCGCGTTTCTTTTGGCGACGATCACGATATGCGTATTGTCCTGCTTTTTCGGTTTTTTCACGTGCAGCACGATAAGTTGAATGATGACGACCCAAATAACCTTTGGCCCTGTCGAGTATCTTGTTATGTTTCTGTTTAACGGTTGTTCCGCGTTTTACCCTTGCCATAATCTAACCCCCTTATTTCAATCCGTATGGAGCCAAGATTTTCGCCTGACCCATCATGTTATCGTTCAAATACTGTGGCTTTGCCCCCGCTTTATTAGCGCGTTTGGACTTGTGCAACAAGCATTTGTGGTGAGAGTTTCTGGCAACACGGATTTTACCGCTAGCCGTCATAGACGCACGTTTTTTTAAATAAGATTTTGTTTTCATTTTTGGCATTTTTAATCCTTTTTGTTAAATCCTCGTGGCAATGCCTTGCCATGTCGGTTGCCCACATTTTGACACATAAAAAATAAAAATCAAGTTTTTAATTGAATATTAGTTTTTTTGCGTTTAAAGTGTTGTTCATGATAAAGGACAAGTCATCTTATAGATTAAATCGTTTTATCAAGGCGGCTTTGGCTGCTGCCACAGTCCCTATAATCATAATTTATATAATGGTGGCAAAACCTGATTATACTGTCACAAATTCTTTGGCGCACTTTTTTTTGCCAATTGCACATGGAATCGGCTCTTTTGTAACTTGGCCAATTCGTGCTGTGGGGCAAGGTGCGCATTGGATGAAAGAAATGTCTAATTTACGCCAAGAAAACAAAAATTTACGGATAAAACTGGATGAAGTGCTGGCAAAACAAAACGAATGTGACATAGCGATTGCAGAAAATAAAAAACTGGAACATGAAATAGATGTAAAAAAAGCATCACCTTTTAAAACTGTTATTGCAGACATTTTGTTTGACGATTCTGTGTTTCACTATAATACTTTTTTGATAAATCGTGGCAAAAAAGACGGTATTACGAAGGGCATGGTTGTTGTATCTTTTGAAAATCAAATGGTCGGGACAGTTACAGATTGTGGCTCGCGATTTTGTCGTGTTCGTGCATTGATGGATACTAATACAAAAATAGCCGTGCGCATCAGCGGCTCTGATATATCCGGTTTTTTACAAGGAAACGGAAAATCAGGCGCTTCGATTGGTTTTTTTAATGATACTCAATTCATAGGACGCCAAGGGCTAAAAGTCATAACATCTAATATCAGCGGCGTTTTGCCGTCTGGAATATATGTTGGTGAAATGACAGATGATAAAAATGTTGAAGTTTTAAAACCCAATAATTTATCGCGTGTTATGGTCTTACAATTTGATAATCAGGGTTCTTATAAATAATGTACAAAGCAATTGCTATTTTCAAACAAATATTGCCATTTTTAATGACTTTGTGTTTGTGGCGTTTATCTGTGTATTTTTGGAATCCTGCTGGAATATTGGCACTAATCCCTATTTTTTATTATACTTTCGTCCGCCCAATTAATGGTTTTGCTTTATTTGGATTATTATTTTGTTTTCTGATTGACTATCGTTGTAATTTACCATTATTTTGGACTTGTCTTTATTGTTTATTTTACGCGATAAATGGTTTTCAAAATTATCTAGATATGGAACATACAGACAATAATGCTTTGTATGTGTTTATGTCATTCACAGGTGTTGGCTTTTTAATGTTGATAATTTCTGGATTGACATGGACAAATTTAGTAAATAATGTATGGTTGTTTGTGTGGTTAAGTATTTTATATACACCGATAACATCAATAGATAACTGGGCAAAACAATGATAGATACAGAAGTTTCGCGGACTTTCGATAGACGCAGCGCACTGTTTTTAACAGGTGGGGCAATATTTACTTCTGTTTTAATTTTACGCATGTTACAAATGCAGGTTTTTGAGTACAAAACATATTTGAAAAAAAGCGAAAATAACTCTTTTCGTATTCAAAATATTATGCCAAAACGCGGAAATATTTTGTCTGAATCTGGAACTGTGATTTCAAGGGATGCCCCCATATACAGAATATACATCATCCCAGAAGAAACCGAAGATTTAAATGCCGCAATAGAATTGGTTGAAAAAGATTTAAACTTGCGCAAAAAAACTGTTGAAAGAATTTGGAAAACAATAAAAAAACAAGCGCCTTTTCAACCTGTATTGGTCACAGAAAGTTTGAATTGGGATGTGTTGGCAAAAATATCTGCTAAAAATATACCAGGAATTTATATTGGAAATGGATTTTCACGCGTGTATGAAATGGGACCTGCTGGGGCGCAAGTATTTGGTTATGTTGGCGCACCACAAAAACCAGTACCAAATACCCCATTTTTTACAACAGGTATAAACGGTTTAGAAAAAAGATTCAACGATGATATGGCTGGCAAAGCAGGGCAAACTGTTTTGATAACAAATGCTGTGGGGCGTATTACTGGGGAAGACAAGGCACAATTTATCCAACCAATCGAAGGACGAGATATAAAAACAACTATACGCGATAATGTTCAAAAGGTTTTATATGATTCGCTGGCAATGCATCGTGCAGGATGTGGGGTTGCGCTAGATATAGAAAATGGAAATATTTTGGCGATGGCATCAACCCCCAGTTTTGATGCGAATAATTTTAAAACAGACGATGGCGAAGAATATATTTCAACATTGCTCGAAGATAACGCGAAACCATTTATGAATAAAACTATCGAAGGATTATATCCACCGGGATCAACATTTAAAATAGTGGTGGCATTGGCTGCACTGGAAAGTGGCGCAATAAGTCCTAATGAAAAAGTATTTTGCCCAGGATATTGGGAATACGGCGACCATAAATATCACTGTTGGGAAAAGAAGGGTCATGGGACAGTTGATTTATATGGTGCATTAAAACATTCTTGTGATATTTATTTTTATCAACTTGCGTTGCGTATTGGGATAGATGCAATAAAAAATATGGCATTAAAATTAGGGTTAAATCAAAAATATATGGATGATGTTTTATCGCATGAGATGCCTGGAATTATGCCAGATAGAAGATGGAAAGAAAAAAATGTCGGTGCATCTTGGGTTCATGGTGATACAATTATTTCTGGTATTGGTCAGGGATTTATTTTAACAAATTGTTTACAACTTGCAGTAATGATGGCACGGGTCGCTTCTAATAAACAAATTAAACCAAGATTGATATATTCTGATAAAAACCCTAATTTTAAACCACTTGGTCTGCAAGAAAAAAATATAAGACATGTATTAAATGGTCTGGAACAGGTGACACAGAAAGGTGGGACTGCGTTTGGTAGTGCAATTAATGTAAATGGGAAAAAAATGGGGGGAAAGACAGGAACATCTCAGGTTAGAAATATATCCAAGGCCGAACGACAAACTGGTGTTTTAAAAACAGAACAATTACAATGGAATTTACGAAATCATGGTCTGTTCGTTGGTTATGCACCAACAGATAAGCCAAAATATGCTGTATGCGTAATTATGGAACATGCTGGTGGCTCTTCACCTGCGGCACATGCAGTTGCAAATGTAATGAAGGAATTATTGAAATAAAATGTCGATTATAACACGCGTTTCTAATGCAAATATGATGAGTTTTAGTGAAAAACTTTCTCGATTTTCATTGGTTTTATTTATTCCTATGTGTGTTGTTCTGTTGTTTTCCATTATTGTTTTATTCAGCGCTGGTGGCGGTTCATGGAAACCTTTTGCATTATCACAACTATTGAAAATTGTATTTGGTTTGGTGATATTTTTTGTTGTGTCTTTCTCTAATATAAAAACATGGATAAAGTCCGCATATTTCATTTACGCAATTGTTTTAATTTTGATAGTATTGGTTACTTTTATCGGCGATGTGGGTATGGGGGCACAACGATGGTTATCACTTGGGTTTATAAATATTCAACCATCAGAATTTATAAAAATCGCACTTGTTTTAGCATTAGCACGGTATTTTGCTTGGATGAATAGTATTGAACTGGCACAATTTAAAAATTATTTGGCACCGATTTTAATGATGCTTGTCCCTTTTGTTCTTATTTGCGCACAACCTGATTTAGGGACAGGGGTTTCTTTGGCACTTATTACCGTTGGTATGTTTTATATTGTTGGTGCCAATAAAAAATGGTTTTTAATCGCGATTATATTGACTTTGATGGCTGCACCTGTTGTTTGGTATGGCGGAATGCATGATTATCAAAGAAATAGAATTATAACTTTTATAAACCCAGAATTAGATGCAAAAGGTTCTGGATATCAAATTAATCAAGCAAAAATTGCTTTTGGTTCTGGTGGAATTGTTGGCAAAGGATACCTTTCTGGGACACAATCTCAGCAATCTTTTTTACCAGAAAAACAGACAGATTTTATATTTACTATGCTGGGTGAAGAATTTGGCTTCTTTGGGGCATTTATGTTGTTAATGATTTACACATTTATCGTAGTTATGCTGTTTTGGGCGGCAAAAACATGTAGAAATAGATTTGGGCAATTGATATGTTTTGGTTTTATGTTGAACTTTTTCATTTATTATTTTATAAATATCTCTATGGTATTAGGGATATTACCAACTGTGGGTGTTCCTTTGCCTTTAATGTCTTTTGGCGGAAGCAGTTTGATATCACTACTTTTTGGATTTGGATTATGTCAAAATGCTCACATACACAAAGACCAACAACTATCGTCCAGGGGGTTTTAAAAAATGAATTTATTAATCGTAGAATCACCATCAAAAGCAAAAACTATTGAAAAATACCTGGGTTCTGGGTGGCATGTTATTGCCTCTGTTGGTCATGTTCGTGATTTGGTTCCAGAAAACGGCAGTGTAGATGTAAAACATAATTTTGAACCAAAATGGCAAATTATGCCCGGTAAAGAAAAACAGATAAAATTGATTATCGATGAAATAAAAAAGGCAGATAACATATATCTGGCATCTGACCCTGACCGCGAAGGGGAAGCAATTGCATGGCATATAAATGATATTTTGAACGACCGTAATATTTTAAAAGGTAAAAATGTATATCGCGTTGCTTTTCATGAAATTACAAAAAATGCGATAAAAGAAGCGATTAACAATCCACGCGAAATTGATAATAATTTGGTTGATGCTTATCTTGTGCGAAGAATACTTGATTATTTAATTGGTTTTGGTATTTCACCACTACTTTGGAAAAAGAATTTGGGTAAATCTGCGGGGCGTGTTCAAAGTGTGGCTGTCCGATTGGTTGTTGACCGTGAAAAAGAAATCGAAAGTTTTAATCCAAAAGAATATTGGAGTGTGACCGCAAATTGTATTAAAAATAAAACTCAATTTGATGCAAATATTGCTAAATTTGATTCAAAGAAAATTGAAAAAATGACCCTAGAAAACAAATCTATGGTTGATAAAATTACCTCATCTTTGACAACACCTTTGATTGGGAAAATTTCAAATATCGAAAAGAAAAAAGTTCAAAGACATGCATATGCACCATTTACGACTTCAACACTTCAACAAGAAGCAGCGCGCAAATTACATTTTTCATCTAAACGCACTATGTCCACAGCACAAAAGTTATATGAACAAGGTTATATCACATATATGCGAACAGATGCTACTAATTTATCAGTTGAAGCGGTAAATGATATTCGTGAATTCATATTAAAAGAATACGGTGATAAATTTTTACCAAAACAACCTAATATTTATATCACGAAATCTAAAAATGCCCAAGAAGCACACGAAGCAATTCGTCCAACACATTTTGAAAGCGCGAAAACAGAACTTTCTGGTGACGAATTAAAACTTTATAATTTAATTTGGAAACGCACTATTGCATGTCAAATGACTAATGCAGAATTTGATTCTGTTTCTGTCGATATAGATGTTAAAAATGCTGTATTTCATTGCGTTGGAACAACGCGTACTTTTGACGGATTTATGAAAGTTTATATCGAAGAATCAGATGACGATACAAAAGATGATGATGTAAAATTGCCAGAACTAAATATCAATGATGAAATTGAAATTAAATCGTTAAAGACAGAACAACACTGGACACAACCACCGGCCAGATTTACCGAAGCATCATTGGTTAAAAAATTGGAAGAACTTGGGATTGGTCGTCCTTCAACTTATGCAACAATTATGTCCACAATTGTTGACAGGAAATATGTTGAACAAGACAAACAACACCGTTTTCATCCAACAATCGCTGGCTGGGTTTTGATTTCTTATCTATCAAATTATTTCAAGGACTTGGTTGATGTTAATTTTACTGCGAAAACTGAAGATACTTTGGACGATGTATCAAATGGAAAAAGTGATAAATTATCGTCATTAAAAGCATTTTGGAACCCAACAAATGCGACCATAGAATCTGCCAGAGAGATAAAGACAACAGATATTATCAATAAAATAAATGAATTTATGAATCATCATTTATTTAATGGAAAAACAGATATTTGTCCAAAGTGTGGTGGAAAACTTGGTATAAAATTATCTAAATTTGGTGCATTTATTGGATGTGGTAATTATCCAAAATGTGATTATACAATTAAATTATCTGACCCAGCGTATACGGCAGAAAATAACGAACATAACGATTTACCAAAAGAAAAAGATTTGGGTGAAAATATATTTTTCCGTATCGGTAAATATGGCCCATATGTGACAAATGGAACTAAAAATGCATCCGCAAAAAAATATAACGCGGATACAATCACTTTGGATATCGCACGTAAATTATTAAATAATGATAAAAAGAAAGTTGAACCAGTTATTTTAGGTAAAAATCCAGAAACAGATAAACCTATTTATTATTATCAAGACGGAAGATATGGTCCATATTTATCATCTAATCGTGTAAATGTTTCTGTCAAAGAACAACCAGATTTAGAAACTGCGATTGATTTAATAAACAATAAAAAAACTAGAAAGGTAAAATAATTGTCCAAATATGATAATTCTTTTACAGATGAATTACGACAAAGATTATCTTTGGTAGATGTTATTTCCCGCCGGGTTCCTTTAAAGAAAAAAGGTCAAAATTATTGGGGTTGTTGCCCATTTCATAATGAAAAAACACCTTCGTTTTCTGTTAATGAAGAAAAAGGATTTTATCATTGTTTTGGTTGTGGTGAACACGGAGATATTATTTCTTTTACAATGAAATCTGAAAATATAGATTTTAAAAATGCTATATCAGAATTGGCAAATATGGCTGGAATAAAGATGCCAGAATTTAAACAAAAAACTCAACAACAAATCGAAGCAGAAGAAAATTATATAAAAATCACCGAAAAAGCCGCGCAAAAATATCAAGAATTATTATATCAAGATTCTGGAAAAGTCGCATTGGAATATATAAAAAATCGCGGGTTTAGTGATGAAATGATAAAAAAATACCGTATTGGTTATGCACCAAAATCAAATATCATTTCATCAACTTTTAATAATACCAAAATTGATAAATTAACAGCCACTGGTCTTGTTCGTGTCGGGGAATTTGGACCATACGATTTTTTTCGTGATAAATTAATGTTCCCTATATTTAACGCATATAATCAAATTGTGGCTTTTTCTGGACGCTCGCTGGACGGGTCTGAGCCAAAATATATAAACACAACCGACACAGAATTATTTCACAAAAGACAAACTTTGTTCGGATTTAATTTTGCGCGTGAATATATACATCGTGCAAATCGTAGCATAGTTGTTGAAGGACAAATAGATGCAATTCAAATGCAAAATCATGGTTTTGGTGAAACTGTTGCACCACTTGGGACTGCGTTAACCGAAGATCATATTGCAATTTTATGTAAATCTAATCGAAATATTGTATTTTGTTTTGATGGTGATACTGCCGGACAAAAGGCCGCTGTGCGAGCATGTACATTGGTTTTACCATTTTTGCGTGAAACAAGTGATGTTCGTTTTGCTTTTGTTACTGGTGGCAAAGACCCGGATGAAATATTAAAAAATTATGGTAAAGATGCCATGAAACAAATTATTGATAATGCTGTTCCTTTGGTTGATTTTTTATGGGAAACAGTTAATAAAAATTATCTGATAAATACACCTGGGGGGCGCACACAAGCAGAAAAATATTTAAAAGATTCTTTATCAAAAATAAATGATAAAATTTTTCAAAATGAAATAAACGAAGAATATAATAATCGTAAATTTAATCAATGGCATAAATGGAAAAAACAAGAATATAAATCAGATATTGAAATACCTGATGTTGATATAATGACACAAAACATTATAAAATCTATTGTGCAAAAATACCCAGAAATATCAGAAAAATATATAGATTTTTTGGTTTCTTTAAATATATCTTTTGATGAAGATGTAAAGCACACTGAATTAAACATAGATGAAGCAGAAAATTTTATAAAATCTTTCAAATTACAACTTGAAATAAAAAAACTTGAAAAAAAGAAAAAAGAATTACTATCAAATGCATTAAACGGCAAAAATTATGACAAGGAATTATTAGAAAAAATAAACATTGAATTAAAAGATTATAATAATAAACTTGAATTATTATTAGACAACAAATAAGCGAACATTAATAATTCTGCCGTATAGAAATATTTATTCAAAACATTTTTTTAATGATTCGCCTGTATCGTTTAAATCAACATACTTGTTACGAATTTCTTCATCTGCCTTGATTTGTTGTTTTAATAAAATTACATCTGGATGATTTTGTAATTCATCATTTAATCTATCAATTGCAGATTCTATATCTTTTTCATCTTTTACAAATATTGGATTGATTGAATTTGATGCAGATTGTATAGATTGTTTTAATAAATACTGATTATCATCAATAACTGATAAATAAGCCCTTATATGTTCATCTTCGTGCTGGATTATTGCATTATAAGAACAAGTATCTGGTTTATGAGATATATCAACTTGAACCAAAAAATCAGAATAACCAATTGTTACATCAACACTTTTTAATGCGACACAAAAACCATCTTCGATGGATGTTATATCACTTGTTATATCAAATTCATCAGTTAGTGTAGCAATTACTTTACCATGTAAAACATCCATATTTTGTAACGGTTGAACAACACTTTTTGTCCAATCTGGAGATTTAACTGTGATTTCAGGTGTAATTTTATAATTTAAACAATCATCTGTTGCGAATACAGACGAATTATATAAAAATATTGTTAAAAATACAAAAAAATATGATTTAAACATGAAAATTAACCTTGTTTTTTAAGATATTCTTCAACAAAATTATTTCCATAATTTTTATATAATTCTTCCGCTAATAATACAGAAGAACGACCAGATTCAAATAATTTTAATATATTACCAAGTCCACCAAGTTCTGTATTTAAAATCACAGATTCACCGTTTACTGGGCGCGACAATAACACAGCGCGTTTAAGATTTGGATATGCTTGCCCCTTTATAAATGCCATTTCTAATGGATTTAAATTCCATTTTTCATAATCACTTGTATCAGCCGCCGGATTACGGAAGAATAACACAGTTTGTGCCTGACCACGAACTACATCTCCAATCCCGAGTTTATCCAGCACATTTGCGCGTTGAAACGCCACCATATATGCCTGACGATTTTTACGACCTTCTTGAAGACCGGCGATAAAACTTTCACGGAACATTTTATTTTCAAGCATTGGTGCAGTTTCATCAATCATAATAAGTGACGGATTTCCACCGGATACTGTTGTATTATTTATCCTGTGTAATATATAAGATATAACTGCTGGTGCCAAAACTTCATCTTGTAAAATTTCTGTAAAATCAAAAGTAGTGAGACGGGCATCTAAATCAAGTGTATCACTTTCTTCGTTAAATATATCACCGTATTGTAATGGGTCTATCCATTTTTTTAATTCACCACGCATTTTACCAGATGATGAAAAACAACTTTCATAAAGATTTTTTAATAATCTGTCCTTGGTTGGTAAATAATCAAAATTAACAGATACAGCTCGCGCAATTTCATCATTAGATACAACATCATTTTGTCCAGTTATAATTGAAAACCATCTGCGTAAAAAAGCACGATTCGCTGCACTGTCTGGCATCTTTAATGGATTTAATCTCGTTAAAAAAGCATCTTTACTGGCATCTTTTTCTTTACCATTCATTGTGATATACTTTCCACCCACAGCCAGTGTAAATATTTCTGCACCTTTGTTTCTATCAAAGAAAAATGCTTTTAATTTTGGATGTCTTAAAGATTGTGAAATTAAAAATGAGAACAAAGTAGTTTTACCACCACCAGTCGGTCCAATAGTTAAAGTATGTGCAACTGCGGCTGGTTTATCAGATACATGAAACTGGAATTGATATGGTGTTCCTTGGGCTGTTGGAAATACAACAATTGGTCCTGGACCCCAATCACAATTTTCAACCCCGCGCGGCATAGATGATAATGGTATACTGGTTGCGGCTGTTTTTGATAACATTTTAAATATGCGTGGAAATACATCAAAACCCGGTAATTGTGCAAAAAACGAAACTTTGGATGCAAATTTTTCAACCACAGGTGATACACCAAAAGATGCAGATATCTTTTTAAATTCAGCAATATATTGATTTAATTCATCTATATCTTTACCAAATAAAATAAATAAAGGATAATAATCTATTAATGTTTGATTACCTGTGATATTTTCATCCATTTCTGATTGTGCTTCACTTATTTGTTCTATGGTAGATTCTTCTGTTTCATCAGTAATTGTTGATCTATGCTGACGCAATAAAGTATTTATATCACTCGATTTTAATATATGAAAACCATTCATACATATCATTTCACATTGAATTGTTGATACTGTGTCAAAAAATTCTTCATCCATATAATCTGGTGATACTTTAAAAGAAAGCGCGGCAGCATAATAAGTTTTATCACCACTGCTGTATTCAATAATTCCATTTTTATTAAATTCAACATTATCAACTGTAACATTTTCAGATATATTATTATCGCATACACTGACTATCGGTTTGGATACAGGTGATAAAATTCGCCCGAAAAAAGTTGCCATATTATTTAAATTGTCATTTTTTAACATTACTGGTTTATAAGCAGATAATATCGATTCAATATAATTACAGCATTGATTTAATTTATCACGATTTCCACCATGAACAGATACAACAACATAATAATTATTATTATAAATCTTTAAACCTTGATTATTCCATTTATCATATATTTTTTGTAAAGTTGGTTGATCAAATTCATAATTTGTTTTTTCATCTATGTGATCACGAACCGTGAAAAAACGCAAATAAACATCAGGATCTTGAATTTGATTAAATAATTGCGCCCTTAAATCAAGTAGTTTTTCTTTGTTTTTATCATCCATAATATTGGTTTGGATACCATTTATTTTATAAACACGAACCAAAGAACCATCTGTTGTTGATAAAGAATTATCGCTATAAACCCGTTTAAAAGGTAAATAATCTGAATATTCTGCATATCCGAATTTTGGAAATATCTTTTTTGTTATAATTGGTATATAAATCAATAAAACCAAAAATACCAAAACAACAGCCATTGCTATTATAACAAAAGTCAATGTCATTGAATCATTATTACCAGCAAAATAACTAAATAATTTTTCCATTTTATACATTTAACCTTTTTGGTATTTTTTTACCGAATATATTTATCACAGAAATTATAATTTGTGCGATTTGTGAATCTTTTTTTGAAAAAAAGCCCAAAATACTATGAAACAAACACAAAAGCCCCAAAAATGCAAGTGGATACCATATAGGTATTTCATGAGGTGGTAAAACCACAAACACAATCATAAAAATAATAAATAACAAGAACCAAAAAAAGAAATTTAATATCGCAAGATTATAAGGCACATAAAATATGCGCGGCGGATTTGCCAAAGCTTTCAGCACTTTTTGCCTCAAATTCACTCTCCTGTTAAGGTTATTATAATAATTTCAACTTTTTTCAACAAGCAAAAAAGTAAAAATCTTTAAATTTGTTTAAAATATATAAAAATACCGTTTTTTTAACAAGTTTATAATCTTTTTATAATTTTCAACATTTAATAAAAAAACTTAGAAATCTTGGATTTTTTTGTTTAAAAAGTGTTAATTTTAGGTTTAAATTAGTTTTTAATAGAATAAACAGATATAATAAAAACAACAATAAAATATAATAAATATTTGATTTTTTATAAAACTGGTTTATAATCAGGCGGTAAAAAGGATTAAGACATGAAATTTTTAAGTTCTTTAAAGGCCTGGAAAAAACGCGGTAATGTTAAACAAATTCGCCGTGGTAAACAGGTTATATTAATTGACCCTTCTAACCCTAAATTAAAGGCAAAACAGGGCTTTAAGAAAAAATAATAAATCCGATTGGATGGTGTTTTTTATACCCAATATTACTTGGGTATTTTTTTTATTCTTCGGCAAAAGCATCTTCTAAGATTTTTTTAATCTCTTTATCTGATAATCCGGAAGTTTTTAAATACAATATTTGATTTTCTGATGGTTTATAAAGTGATGCACTGTGTGCGGCACTTTTTGGAACAGAATTTATAAATTGTGTCGGTTTTAATATAACACGCGCTTTATCATCAGCTAATACAGAAAAAGATATATCTGAATCACAATCTGTTACATCTTTTTTTATTCTGGCGATGCCTTCAAGTGTATTTTCAGAATTTTTATATGCCACAACACGATTTTTTAAGAAAATACCGGTATTTGATGATAAATGTTCGGCAAATTCTTTGATTTCTAAAATACCGGTGTTTTTTGCGATAATTTTACCGTCAAAAAAACTTTTTTTCCCGGTGTTTTTGATAAAAATATTCAAAAATGCCGGCTTTTTATTAAAAATTTTTGCTGTCATAAAAACCCGGCTTTTTTCACAATTTATGTCTATGTTTAAATCAATTTTCCCGGCTATTTCACCGATATATATAATATGAACCGGCAATTTTGATGTTTTTTGCACAGATATGAGATTTTTTTCCGGTATATATTCAATATTTTCATATTCAGATAGGTCAGGGTAAAACATACCATTGCGAAAAACCAAAGTTTCCGCAGGAAAAGTTTTTATATTGAATTCTTGCCAAAGGTATGACATATTAAACCTTGAATTATTATATATATATGATATATAAAAAAATAAATAAAAACAACTTATATTGGTGAAAAATTATGGGATTTAATTGCGGAATAGTTGGATTACCAAATGTCGGAAAATCTACATTGTTTAATGCTTTGACACAAAGTGCGGCTGCAGATGCACAAAATTATCCGTTTTGCACTATTGAGCCAAATACAGGTCGCGTTGTTGTGCCTGATAACACTTTGCTTGATTTGGCGCGCGTTGCAGGTGCAGATAAAATTATACCAACACAACTTGAAATTGTTGATATAGCGGGTCTTGTCAAAGGGGCATCCGCTGGTGAAGGGCTTGGTAATAAATTTTTATCTAATATTCTGGAAACAGACGCAATTATTCATGTGGTCAGATGTTTTGAAAATGATGACATAGTCCATGTAAACGGCCGTATAGACCCTTTAAGTGATATTGAAACAATTGAAACAGAATTAATGTTGGCTGATTTGGAAAGTTTAAATAATCAAATTAAAAAGTTAGAAAAAAAAGTTCACGGTCTTGATAAAAATGCTGAGAAATTACTGGCTGATGCAAATTTAATCAAAACAAACCTTGAAAAATCTATACCTGCGCGTGATAGTGGTGTTGATTCTAAACCTTTTAATTTATTGACATCAAAACCAGTTATTTATGTCTGTAATGTCGAAGAATCTGCCGCAAGCACTGGTAATAAGTATTCTGATATGGTTCGAGAAAAATTTTCAAACAAAGCACCTGTTTTAATCATATCTTCAAAAATCGAAATGGAAATCGCACAAATTGTTGATGTTGATGAAAGAAAAATGTTTTTAAATGAATTAGGATTAAGTGAATCAGGGTTGGACCAGGTTATACACACAGGATACGATACACTTGGACTTCAAACATTTTATACAGTTGGACCAAAGGAAGCAC
This sequence comes from uncultured Pseudomonadota bacterium, assembly GCA_902771095.1. Classification (GTDB taxonomy): domain Bacteria; phylum Pseudomonadota; class Alphaproteobacteria; order Rs-D84; family Rs-D84; genus Enterousia. Next base: position 1,122 of record CACXVH010000003.1, on the reverse strand, counting down.
ATGCGTGGACAATTAACAAAGGGATGACTGCGCCACAGGCGGCTGGTAAAATTCATACTGATTTCGAACGCGGATTTATCAGGGCAGAGATAATTTCGCCATCAGATTATCTTGAATACGGTGGAGAAGTTGCGGTTAAGGAAGCCGGTAAAATGCGCCTTGTTGGTAAGGAATATGTTATGCAAGAAGGTGATATTTGTCATTTCTTGTTTAATGTGTAATAGATTATCTTTTTATCAATATATTTTTTTGTTTTAACTGCTTGATTTATCGAATTTTCTGGTCTAAAATCCCTATCTAAAATAAAAATAGGTTTGATATGACTAAAATGAATAGTATTTTTCCAATAGATATTGTTTATTTATGGGTCGATGGATGTGATAAAAAATTTAATTCGATTAAAAATAAGTTTTTAAAAGAAAGTTGTAAAAATATTAATAAATATGTTGATGATGTTCGGGATGAGATTTTTTGTGAAAATAATGAATTAAAATATTCTTTACGTTCAATAGAACAAAACGCACCATGGATAAACCATATTTATATTGTGACTGCTTTTGGTCAGGTTCCATCTTGGTTAGATACAAAAAGTAAAAAAATTACAATTGTCCCCCAAGAATCTATTTTACCATCGGACGCTGGTCCAATATTTAATTCTTGTGCGGTTGAGACATGCCTTGCAAATATTCCAAATTTATCAGAATATTTTTTATTATCTAATGATGATATGTTTTTTAACAAGCCGGTTACACCAGATTATTTCTTTGATAAAAAAGGACGCGCAAAATTCCGTTGTATACGGCGAAAAAATGGTAAATTAATTCGTGATAAAAAAAGTATATATTTAAGATTATTGGTAAATTCTGCAACGGCTATTGAAGATGCTTTCGGTATTGATTTGTATCAATTTAAATCTTCACATGGTATTGACCCATATATAAAATCATCAATAATTGAATGTTGTGAACATCCAATACTTTCGAAATATATAAATGCTACAAAATATCATCAATTTCGTGATGAAACAGATGTTCATCGTTTAATATTTAATCTTTATGATGTTGTAAAAAATCGTGCAGATGTAATTGTTTCTCATTCAAAACATGTTGGACATAATGTTAT
>CACXVH010000002.1 GCA_902771095.1 uncultured Pseudomonadota bacterium | reverse complement strand
TTTGGTAACAATATAGAAATATATTTTGGTAATAGATATGGGGGAAAATTAAAAAAATTACAAAAATTAGATTTGAAATTAAGGGAATCCCGTCATAATATTTTAAAATTATTGTTAAATATATTTATAAGGAAGCCATTAAAATTTATTGGAAAAGTGTCAAAATTACCTAAATTTGATATTGCTTTTTCACCATGTGATGCTTTTTCTAAAAAAATACAAGCAAATGATAAGTATATTATTTTGTATGATACTATACCTTTATTAATTTCTGGTTATAACTCATATTCAAAAAGTAATTGGTTTAATATTTTGGTTGAATATATAAAATCAAAGCCGAATTGTAAATATTTTGCTATATCGCAATCTTGTAAAAATGATTTTGTTAGATTATTAAATATGAATTCAGATGATATAACTATTATGCCATTGGCGGCAAGTGATAATTTTTATCAAGAAAAAGATAAAAATAAAATAAAACAAGTTTGTAAAAAATATAATATCCCGACTGATAAAAAATATGTGTTTTCTCTTTGCACACTTGAACCGCGTAAAAATTTAATTCGCGCTGTCAAAACATTTATAGAATTTATCAAAAAAAATAAAATTGATGATATGGTATTTGTTCTTGGTGGTGCGCATTGGGATAAATTTATTATTAAATTAGAAAAAGAAATCAAAGACCTTGGGAAATATAAAGATAAAATTATTCGTGCAGGTTATATAGATGATGAAGATTTGGCGGCATTATATTCTGGCGCTGAATGGTTTGTTTATACAAGTCAATACGAAGGTTTTGGTCTTCCGCCATTAGAAGCAATGAAATGCGGTTGCCCAGTAATTACATCAAATAATTCTTCGTTACCCGAGGTTGTTGGTGATGCAGGAATTATGATAGATTGGGACAGTGATGAACAACATATCGCTGCATATGAAAAATATTATATGGATAAAAAATATCGTGACGAAATGGCAAAGAAAGGTCTTGAAAGAAGTAAAGAATTTTCTTGGGAAAAAACCGTTGATATTATAATAGATACAATGAAAAGGGATAAATAAAATGGCAAAATATTACATAGTTTCTGGTGGTTTTGACCCAATTCACGAAGGACATATTGCGATGATAGTCGCTTCTGTAAAACAATCTGATGGGGTTATTGTTTTGGCTAATTCTGATGATTGGCTTTGCAGAAAGAAAGGTAAGAATTTCTATGCTTTTAATACGCGTCGTGTTATATTGCAAAATATCAAGGGTGTTATTGATGTAATTGCTTTTGATGATTCTGATAATAGCGCTTGTGATGGAATCAGAAAAGCGCGTAAAAAATATCCAAATGATGAATTAGTTTTCGCAAATGGTGGCGACAGAACAAAAGATAATATACCAGAAATGCCGACATGTAGAGAATGTAATGTTGGTATTGTTTTTGGTGTCGGTGGTGAAAATAAGGCAAATTCATCGTCTTGGATTTTACAAAAATATAAAGAAAAATAAAAGGTGAAATAATGACAAAAAAAATTGCTTTGATTACAGGTATTACAGGACAAGATGGTTCTTATCTGGCAGAATTATTGTTGGATAAAGGTTATGATGTTCATGGTATTATTCGTCGTTCGTCTGTTCCTAATACTGAACGCATAGACCATATCGCAAATAAGGTTAATTTGCACTATGGTGATATGACAGATTCTACAAATTTAAATAATCTTGTTCGCAGTTTGCAACCAGATGAAGTTTATAATTTGGCTGCACAATCACATGTTAAAATATCGTGGGATTGTCCAGAATTTACTGCGGAATCTGACGCGATTGGTGTGTTAAGATTATTAGAAGCAATTCATACAAATGGACTTGGTAAAAAAACAAGATTTTATCAGGCATCTACATCTGAATTGTTTGGTTTAATCCAAGAACCAATCCAATCAGAAAAAACACCGTTTTATCCGCGTTCTCCGTATGGTGTGGCTAAGTTATACGGTTATTGGATAACTGTGAATTATCGTGAATCTTATAATATGTTTGCATGTAATGGTATTTTGTTTAATCACGAAAGTCCAAGACGCGGTGATAATTTTGTGACACGCAAAATTACATTAGCAGCAGCCAGAATTAAAGAAGGTCTTCAAGATTGTTTGTATCTCGGTAATATGGATTCTAAACGCGATTGGGGTCATGCCAAAGATTATGTTGAAGGTATGTGGCGTATATTACAAGCAGAAAAACCATCAGATTATGTTTTGGCTACTGGTGTGACTACATCTATTCGTGATTTTGTGAAGGTTGCTTTTAAAGAAGCCGGATTTGATTTAGAATGGTCTGGCAAAGGTGTTGATGAAAAGGCCGTTGATAAAAAAACTGGTAAAACTGTTATCGCTGTTGACCCACAATTCTTCCGTCCAGCCGAAGTTGATTTGTTATTAGGTGATTCAACAAAGGCAAGAACTCAATTGGGCTGGAAACCAACATATACTTGGAAAACTTTGGCACAAGAAATGGTCGCCGAAGATTTAAAATTGGCAAAAACAGAAAAAATGTTGAAACAATATCAAAGATAATAAGGATAATGTATGAGTAAATATTTGATAACAGGTGTTATGGGGTTTGTTGGAAGATATTTTGTAGAATATCTTAATGAAAAAGAACCTCAATCGAAAATATATGGAATTGATATTGCATCAAAATGCGATATGGATATCAAATATAGATCTTTGAATTTAATAGACGCAAAACAAGTAGATAAAATAGTAAGAACTTTGAAACCTGATTATATTGTTCATTTGGCTGCTATGTCGTCTGTGGCGCAAAGTTGGAAAGAACCGGCAACTTGTTTTATGAATAATATGTCTGCGTTTTTGAATTTGGCAGAAGCTGTGCGTAATAATGGATTAAATACAAGAATTTTATCTGTTGGTTCATCTGAAGAATACGGAATGTATGATAAACCAATGACAGAAGATTTAAATTTACATCCAAAAAGTCCGTATTCAGTTGCGCGTCTATCTCAAGAATATATGTCAAAATTATATGTTGATAATTTTAATATGGATATTGTAATGACACGGTCTTTTAATCATATTGGTCCGCGTCAAAACACAAAATTTGTAATTCCATCTTTTATTGAACAGTTAGTTAATATTTCATTAGGAAAAAACGAAAATAAAATGATGGTCGGCAATATTGATGTTGTTCGTGATTTTACAGATGTTCGTGATGTTGTTGATGCATACTATCGTATAATTAAAAATGCTCCGAATCGTAGTGTTTATAATGTATGCAGTGGTCATGGGGTTAAATTGCGTGACATAATAAATACAACTGCAAAAGAATTAAATATCAAACCAAATATAATTATAGATCCATCTCGTGTTCGTACTAATGAAGTTTCTTCGGTTATTGGAGATAACACCAAATTAAAAAAAGAACTAGGATGGAATCCAAAATATACATTACAACAAACAATATCAGATATTATAAAAACTTATGAAAAATGAAAAACATTGTAAATATTTGTTTTATAACCGATACAAATTATGCTGTTCCTACGGGGGTCGCAATTGAATCTTTGATTAAAAATTGCAACAAAGATACACAATATAATGTATATGTTATCGCTGTGGGTACAAATAAAAAGCTTGCCGATAAATTTAAAAAATTAAAGACAGACAATGTAAATATAGATGTTATAAATACTAAAAATATTTATGATGATATTCAGACAACACATCAACATGTAAGCAAGGCAGCAATGATAAAATTTAACATACCAAATATGTTTCCAAATTTGGATAAGATATTGTATTTGGATGGTGATATGTTGTTTTTTGATGATTTGTATGATTTGTATAATACAAATATAGAAAACAAGTATGCTGCTGTTGTTGTTGATATGAAGGCAATGTTGTCTGGTGCACATCATACAAAGTTAGGATTAAAAAAATATTTTAATTCTGGAATGATGTTGTTGAATTTGAAAAAAATGCGCCAGGATAATATTACTGATAAATTACTTTATGCAAAAAAACATGATAAATATAAACATTTTATGGACCAAGATGCTTTGAATCAAGTGTTTGATGAAAATGTTACATATGTTTCTTTGAAATATAATTGCATGTTACAAAATCTAAATTATCCAACAAAAGATATTGTGGAATTTTATCAAATAAAAGAAGAAGATATTAAAAAAATATTAGAAAATCCAACAGTTTTACATTTAACAAATAAAAAGAAACCTTGGAATTCTGATAATGCACCAGGTAGTAATTTGTGGAATAAATATTACAAGAATTATCAAATAAAAACAGAACCTTGGTTGTCCATTTTCAAAAGATTTATATTTAATTATAAAAAATATGACAACGGTGGCCACAAATTTTATATTTTTGGAATAAAGATTTTTAATTGTAAACCATATTTGGCACCAGATTCCAGAATCAAAGGAAATTTTTTGTTTACCAAAGAATATTGTTCAAATGGTAGAAGACATGTGTATTTATTGGGTAAAAAAATTTTTAGTTATAGTAAAAAACAGAAAAAAACGGTAATAAAAACAAAAGAAATCTCATTACCAAAATTTGTTAATGCTTTATATTATGTAAACCGTAATGCTGTGGCAAAACAAATAGAAATTTTAGATAAATCATGTGTTTGTAATTGTTCAAGACAACCACGCATAATCGTATCAATGACTTCTTTCCCAGCAAGAATAAATGATGTGGTTTATGCAATTTATTCTATTTTTAATCAAACATTGAAACCAGATATGATTGTTTTATGGTTGGGTGCTGATAAATTCCCAGGTCGCGAAAAAGATTTACCAGAACATTTATTACAATTATGTAAATTTGGTTTAACTATTAAATGGTGTGAAGATATTAAAGCATATACAAAACTAGTTCCGTCTTTGATAGAATTTCCAGATGATATAATAATCACTGTGGATGATGATATATTTTATTCAGAAAATTTAATAGAAAAATTATATGATGCATATAAAAAACAACCAACACTGATTCATTGTGTAAGGGCACATCAAATAACTTTTAATCAAGAAAATGATGAAATAATGCCATATAAAAATTGGAAATGGTCTGTGTCTGATGTAAAACCGTCTTTGACTAATTTTCTAACTGGTGTTGGTGGGGTTTTGTATCCACCGAAATGTTTGGATGATATGGTCACAAATAAAGATTTATTTAAAAAATTATCCCCTTATAATGATGATATATGGTTTTGGGCAATGGCTGTTAAAAAAGGCACCAAGATAAATGTTATAGATTTTGATAAAAGATTGGTTTATGTAGATTTGGGTCAAGAATTAGGTTTATCTGGACAAACATTACATTCACAAAATGTCGCAGAAAACAGAAATGATATTCAAATACAAAATGTAATAAAATATTTCAAAATAACCAAAAAAAATTTAATAAATTAAAATCGGGAAAACCCGATTTTAATTTTTTTTCATACCTTTGATTTCCCAGCATATGCACATAGTTGCACTGCTAGCATTTTTTTGAAATACAATTACATATGTACCATCTGTCGAAAGTTGTATAGAAAGTGTATCTTGGGAACCAAAACCTGCCTGGGTGTTTGATATTTGTGGAAACACAAAATTTGCACCTTGTAAAGCGATTGGCAATGTAATATTGGTTCGAACATTATTTGCCAGATTAGAAAAACTTCCTTGTTCAACCCATCCAGATTTGTAAAGACGGTACCAAGTATAATTATTAGATGAACTTGGTTCTTGAAAATCAATTACAAAATCGTAATTTGTTGGCATGGTATAAGGTGCTGGTATTTCACTTTGTTTTGCAAGTTTTGTTCCGCCTGCTGTTACACCATCATGAACACGAAGTGTATTATTTGTTGTATCCATTGTAATTTCACCAATCGCGCCGGTAAAGGAATCATTTTCCGCTGCGCTTCCGCGGCGAATTTGTATTTGTCTAGACATTTATAACTCCTGGGTTAAATAAAAAAAAGTCCAAAAATGGACGAAAAAAACCGATGATAAATCGGCTCAAACTGGTCCTATTATACCACAAAATCAGAAAAAAAACAACGATAAAATAAAATTATATTGAAAATATCACAGTAAACAGTAAAATATACACAATAATTAAAGAGTTTAAATATGTTTAAAATAAAGCATACACCTTATTACACAAAATATTATATTTTTGGTAAATGTATCATAAAACGTAAAAAATCAATAAAACAGATAGCACAATATTTGCTGGCTGAAATGGAAAATCGTTATACAGATTTAAAGCAGCAATTTGATAAATTACAAATAAATACAACAAAATTTGTAAAAATATCAGATGATGTATTGGTTATAGATGGATTTTATAGAATAGAAAATTGGGGTGCCTGGATAAAAGAATGTGCAAGGGTTTATGTATTTTTTTGTAAACCTGTTATAAATGATGTTAATTTGACGATTGATGTTTCCAAAATCAACACAGGCGATAATAAAATTAAACAAGAATTGATAGTTTTTGTTAATAATCAATATGTGACAAAATTTGTGACGAATAAAACCAAAGATAGTTTTTCTTTCACTATACCGCGTTCAATATTGAATAAATGTAAAAACAGGGTTTGTTTATCATTTTTGACAACGAATCAAATATCCCCCAATGAATTAGGTATAAATTCAGATAAAAGAAAATTAAGTTATGGTTTAATAAATATTACTTCTGATACTGATATAATATCATCTGTATTTGATTCAAAAGATTTCTATGATGTTAATAAATTGCAAACATCTTTTATGCAACAAGAATGGGAAAATTACATAAATGAAAATCTTGATGATAAAATTATGAACAATTTATGTCACAATTTATCTGGTAAAAGTGTTAGCATTATTAATACATTACTTTATCGCCGTCAGAATAAATACAGTTTTTCAAATAATGAATTATACCAAAGATATTTGGCATGGTCTAAAGATATTTCTAAATATAAGATAATAAATAAAACTGGTTTTCAACCAGAGGTATTTTATTTTAAAAATGGATTATCCTTTTTAGATGACAAAGTTGTTGAAAAATATTTATCCAAAGGTTGTATTATTGATGGTGGCGCGTGTTCAGGAGATTCTGCTTTGATGTTTTCTGAATACGATTTTGTTAAAAAAGTATATGCTTTTGAGCCGTTATCTGTTATTTATACTGATATGGTTAAAACTTTAAAGGCAAATAAATGTAATAAAGTAGAAGCAATCAAGGTAGGTTTGGGTGCCAAAGATGGGACAGATGTTGTTATGGGTGAAAAATGTAAAATCACAACCATAGATACTTTTGCCAAAGATAAAAAAATATCTTGTATAAAACTGGATGTAGAAGGTATGGAATACGATGTGATTAAGGGTGCAATCAAAACTATTAAACGCGATAAACCTTTACTTTTAATTTGTATATATCATACACCAAAAGATTTCTTTGAAATAAAACCGATGTTGGAATCATTAAATTTAGGATACAAATTTAAAGTAGTTGATACAGAACCATGTAATCAATATGTCGGTGTTCATGCTATGTTAATAGGATACACAGAATAAAATTTTATACAATTTTAGGGCGGGAGATGGATTTATTTCACTTCGCTTCATTGGCTGCGGATTTTTGCCTTTGGCAAACCGGCGTGTTTCCACCCGCCTAATCCTTGTTGTGAACCATCTTGTCTCGTTGATTCAAATCCCGAAATAAATTAAACAAAAAACGCACCATTTTTGGTGCGTTTTTCATTTAACTGGTTGCGGGAGATGGATTTGAACCACCGACCTTCAGGTTATGAGCCTGACGAGCTACCGGGCTGCTCTATCCCGCGATAGTGTGTTTTATTATATATCTTTATATTCATATGTCAATTAAAAATGGTTAAATCGCGTTTTTTTGTCAATATTTATCATTCTTGCATTGTGAATTTTTTATTGCTAGAATCTTTTTCATAAGGTTTTTTTGTATGAAAAAAGCACTTAAAAAAAGATTTAGACGATTTTTCAGGTTTCTTTATGGTTGGGGGGTTATTCAATGGATTTTAGCCCTGGTTTATTATGTTTTAATCTGGTTCGTTTATTTTACTTCGAAAAAAGAAATCACTGGACTGTCCATATTAAAAAAATATGCCAGAAAGCCAGCAATTTTCGTATTTTGGCATGGGCGGACAATGATGTTGTCCCCGGTTATAGCATTAAATCGTGTGCGTGGATACGCGATTGCTGATTCTAAAAAAGATGGGCGCGCGATTGCAAAAATGGAAAAGTTATTCGGGCTTAAAACCATTTATGGTTCGTCTGCGGGGGGTGGGGTATCTGTTTTGCGCAAGGGTGTAGAGGCACTTCGTCGTGGTGGAAATTGTTTGGCTTTGTCCCCCGATGGACCGGATGGACCGTCTATGCGGTTTCATGATGGGGCGCTTTATTTCGCGAAAATGACTGGTGCGCCAATTATCCCGGTTTGTTATTCTTCGTCAAGACCATGGTTTCAAAATCGGTGGGACAGGTATTTATTGACTAAGCCATTTTCAATTATTGCTGGGACTGTCGGAAAACCTATATTTATCGATAAGAAAACAAAAATTGAAGATTTTGAAAAAATTCGTAAAAATCTTGAAGATATTATGGTTAAACAGGCATATGATTTGGACAAAAAATTTACTAAATTCCGTGTTGAACAAGATTTAACACCTGATAATTTTAAAGACAAGGCGGTAATGCTGTGAAAACACCAAAATGGTTTTTAAAGCGCGGGTTTGTGGCACTTTTGTTATTGCCACTGTCTTTGTTTTATTTAATTGCATCAAAAACTGTCTTTGGGTTTCGCAAAATGCGCATGTATAAATCAAGACGACCAGTGATATGTTTCGGTAATATTTTATCTGGTGGGGTTGGCAAAACACCAATGGTTCGTGAAGTAGCAAAATTTTTTGATGCACCTGTGGTAATGCGGGGGTATAAAAAATCAAAAGAAACTGGCGATGTCGGGGATGAAGCAAAAATGTTATCAAATGATGGTATTTTGGTGCATGTCGGAAATCGAAAAAGTAATTTAATTTTATTAAATAAACAAAAATCAAATACACCGATTATTATGGATGACGGATTTCAAAATTCTGGAATTAACAAGGATATTTCTGTTCTGGTTTTTGATGAAGCAATTGGATTCGGTAATGGTTTTTTATTACCTGCGGGACCGTTACGCGAAGGAAAATCTGCGATAAAACGTGCGGATGCGATTATATTGATAAAAAGAAAAAATGTCGCACAAAATTTTGCTTTGCCGACAGATATTCCAATATTTACTGCAAAAAATAGTGAAAGTTGCCCATTTGATAAAAAAACAAATGTGATTGCTTTTGCTGGGATTGGGTATCCAAAAAAGTTTTTCGATAATATACCGTGCAATGTTGTTGAAAAGATATCTTTCCCAGACCATTATCAATATAGTGATGCAGATATAAATTCGCTGATTAAAAAAGCAAAATTGAAAAATGCAGCACTTTTAACAACTGAAAAAGATTGGGTGCGTATTCCAGATTGGGCAAAAAAACAAATAAAATTTTCCGAATTTAATACAGAAATTGAAAAAAGTTTTTATAATTGGTTAAAAGGAAAGGTAAATGAGCACACTGTCAAAAAAAGTTAAAATATCTGGTGTTGGCATACATTCTGGATTGCCAGTAAATATGGTTATAAAACCATCTTTAGGGCCGGGGATTTTTTTCAAAAGAATTGATATGAAGGGTTCTGATTTAATTCCTGCGACATTTGATAATGTCGGTGAAACATTTATGCGCAATACAACAATTGGTGATAAAAAAGGTGCCCATGTTCAAACAGTCGAACATTTGATGGCGACATTTTTCGTTCTTGGCATTGACAGCGCAATTGTCGAAATAGATAATTATGAAACACCGATTATGGATGGCAGTGCTTTTGAATTTTTTAACGCATTGGAAAAGGTGGTCGGTAAAAAAACAAAGATGAAAAAAATAATTGTTAAAAAAACTGTTATCGCAAGAAGAAATGAATTAGCAAAAAATTTGCCTTTTTGGAAACGCGTGAAAACAATCATTTTAAATCATACAATTTGGCGGCGTGGTAATGGATATGTTAAATTATCGCCAAATGAAAATGGTTTATTGATAGATGCTACTTTGGTTTATGATGATAAAATTATTGGGACACAATCTTATTCTTGTTTGTTGGATGGAACAAAAAAGTCGGTTGATAATTTTGTGAAAAATATATCACGGTCAAGAACTTTTGGAAAATATTCCGAATGGGACTATTTAAAAGCCCATGGTATGGCACATGGCGCAAATGAAAAAAATGTAATAGTTTTGAATAAAGATGGTGATGGGACGCTTAATAAATTACATTACAAAGATGAATTTGTTCGTCATAAAATTATAGATGCAATTGGTGATATGTTTACAAGCACCGGTTTTATTTATGGACATCTTGAATCTTTTAAGGGATCGCATGCGCTGAATAATTTGGTTTTAAGAAAATTATTTAGTGATAAATCTAATTACGAAATTGTTTAACAAAAAAAGGAGTAAAAAAAATGAAAAAAACTGTTGTTTTAATGTCTGTGTTGGCTTTGTGTGGCTGCGCAACGACACAAAATCTTGGTAATGGTCTAACCAGATTGACCGAAGAACCAAAAAATTGTGATTTCTTGTACACTTTGGATTCAAGTGTTACAACATATAAACTTTCTGGTGCGTATGATTATATTGAAAAAAGCATCTTGGAAAACAAAGATTTAATCGGGGATTCTTACCTGATTGTAAATGAAGATATAATCAATAATGTTGGGGCTGTATTTGGGCCAGAACATACTTATAAGTTCAAAGTCAAAGTATATGATTGTATAAAGTAAGAAAAAAGTCGTAGAAATACGACTTTTTTATTATAAATTTCGGCTTTATTTTTTTTATCGATTTGTGCTATAATGTTTTTGTAACGAGAGAGATTTGATAAAACAAGTAATAACTGTTAATCATAAAAGGTATGCAACAGGACTGTTTTGGCAGCCCATGCGTGTTGGTAATACCGCACAAAATTATGCACGACAATTGGCTAAGAATGGTGATAAAAAATATACCTTGTATGTCGGGTATAAATCAATGGTCGGTTTGACCAATACCTATGAAGGTGCAAATGCTGGTATGCCAAGTGCCGCAATAGAGATAGTCAGTGCCTTGTCAGATTTGGTGTCTTTTTTGGGTGTTTTCCAGGCAGATAACAACAATTATTATTTAATCGCTGTCCGTAATGGGGTTATTATTCGTGATATTTTGCTAACTGATGCAGAAAGTGCCAGAAAATTATACACCCAAATGTCAGAAATTCCAGATTGGGGGGCTTTGTTTGCGCCATCATCTTGGGGAATACCAAAATCCCAGGAAAAACAGTTATCTGATTTGATGGGCCAGGGTGCCAATGTGAAGTTGCGTGAAATAAGCACTGTGAAATCAATGTTGCCATCTATGTTCTTCTTGGTTTTGTTTGGGGTGTTTGGTTATGTTGTTTTGAAAAATTCTGTGGTAAATAAAACAGTCAGCAAGCCAACAATAAGCGCGGAAAAAATAGCAGAATATAAAAAACAAATAGAAGAAAAAACTCAAAAAATAACGGATAAAATTTTACCTACAGTTGTGGAACAAGATATAGATTATGCCTATGACCATTTGCCAAATGTTAATGAACGGGCAAGTTTATGTTACAGGGCAATGGCTTTTGTAATGCAGCCGATTATGGGTTGGAATCAAACTTATGCTAAATGCGATGAAGAATATGTATCTGCTAACTTTATTCGTGATTTTGGAACATTGAATGACTTTTATGAAATTGGTGGTGATTTAATGCCTGGCGCCATGGTCCAGCAGATTTCAGAAGATGAAATAATTGTTCGTGTAAAGTTACCAGAACTTAAAACTTCTTTTTCAATTGATGAACGCGATCAAACAACTTTGATGCGTGATGTTACAACAATTTTTCAACAATCTAATATCAACGCAAATATCCAAGGTGTCGTAGATACTGTTTCAACAGGAAATGGAACAGAAAATATTTATGTAACCGAAGTTGGGGTTGCATCAAAATTGATACCGACAGAATTTATGCGTGCGTTTGATGGGTTTAATGGTGTGTATATGCCGTCTGTAACTTGGCGCGCAAATACAAAAATGTGGAATTACGAAGTAGTAATTTATTCTAAATAATAAATAAAAGGTGGGAAACATGTTTAAAAAAATAAATCTTATAGTGTTTGCAGTTATGATAGCTTTGGGGTTGCATATTTCTGCTGGTTGGTCCGAAGAAGTTTATATGGATGATTTCATAGAATATGATGATGCAGATAATGTCGCTCAAAATGCAGAAATTGCAGATGAAATGTCTATCCAGGCATTACAAGATTATGATATGACAGGTTCGTTATTTGAAAAAATTACAATGCTGGAACAAGAAAAAGTTGTTGCACAACTTGAAAAAGAACGCGCACAATTAGATTTAGATTTGGACAGATTGAATGCAGAAAGAATTAAATTACAAATGGAACTTGATACTTTGTCTGGGCGCGCAGAACAACAACAACATGAATTAGAAACTGCGAAGACCCAATTGGAAATCCAGACAGAAAAGTTAAAACAGCAAAGATATGCACTGGACGAAGAAATAGATGAAGTTGTGGTAAAAAAATCAACCCCGAAAAAAGAAGAAGGTAGTTTCAGCAGAAGATACAAATTGATAAATATTGTTGGTATCGATAATCAATTACAGGCCACAGTTCAAGAAGTATCTACGGGGCAAAATAAACGTATTGCTGTGGGTAAAGATTTAGATGGATATGTTGTAAAATCTATATCCTTGAATGATGGCATCGTTTTTGAAAAAGACGGTGTAGAAGAAAGTTTAAATATCGGAAAATAAAGATTATGCCAAATACAGATAACAATTTTTCTAGTAATAAAAACTTATCTGTACCAGTTGGTTTAGAGAAAGCAAACAGTAAGGAAATACTAGATTATTTGTTTGCGAATAATAACCGACTGTTGACGGCGTATTCTGGCGAATTGGCTTTACCAAAAGACACACAAAATTTAATTGCATATTTTTCTGGTGGTGAACTTGTTATATCGCGGACACACCAATATGATGGGCGCGTGTTGGCTTTTCTTGATTTGCTACAACAAAAAAATCTGGTTGTTAAAGAGCCGTTTTATTCTGATTTAGGTTTGCTTTCCAATATATATAAAACTAATAATGAAAGATTGGGTGGCAGTTCGCGTTCGCGTACAGATTATGACAACCAGATGCAGAAAGATTTTGTTGATATAATCGCGCGTGCTGCTGCACAAAAAGTTTCTGATGTTCATATTGAAGTTGCAGATCAAACAACAATTTATTTTCGTATCGATGGCAGTATGCAACCAGTGTTGGAATATAATTCACAATGGGGTGAATCTTTTGTTAGGGCGGCTTTTGCTTCGGCTGATATTTCTAATTCTAGTTATGCGCAAAATGAATATCAGACCGCACAAAAAGACGGGCGTACACCATTACGCGGAACCAAAGATTTATATTTACCTGCGGGTGTTTTGGGTATAAGAATGCAGTTTAACCCTATTGCGTTTGGTTCACAATATGTTGTTATGCGTCTTCTTTATGATAACCCAAGCCAAGGTGTTAAATTAGAACAAGAATTTAATGAGTATGAACGAAAATTATTAATGCGTTTGCGTTCTGCACCAACTGGGTTAGTAATTGTGGCAGGTCCTACTTCATCTGGTAAATCAACGACTTTGGTTCACAATATGGCATTGATGTTAAAGGAAAGAAGATATGAAATAAATCTTATTACTGTGGAAGATCCGGCAGAACAAAAAATTTTCGGCGCCCACCAAATGCCTGTGGTTAACGCGATTAACGAAGAACAAAGGGAAGAAAAATTTACAGAAGCATTGGCTGCGGCACTTCGAAGTGACCCTGATACATTGATGGTTGGCGAAATAAGAACATTATCTGCGGCACAATTGACGGTCAAAGGGGCGCTTTC
Organism: uncultured Pseudomonadota bacterium; assembly: GCA_902771095.1. Taxonomy (GTDB): domain Bacteria; phylum Pseudomonadota; class Alphaproteobacteria; order Rs-D84; family Rs-D84; genus Enterousia. The sequence continues at coordinate 37,205 of CACXVH010000002.1, read as the reverse complement.
TGGACATAATGTTTGGACCACTTTGCATGCTAATTCTGCGATGGGTGCATTGATGCGTTTACTGGATATGGGTGTAGAGGCATTTAAATTAAAAGATGAAACGATGATACGCGGTCTTGTGTCTATGCGTTTGTTTAAAAAGTTATGCCCGCATTGTCGTGAAAAATTATCTGATAAACATGAACATACTGCATACAATCGTGTCAAAGACGCATTTGGTGAATTGGGATTGAACCAGGTTTATGTTCGTGGTGTTGGGTGTGAATATTGTAATGGAACTGGAACTATCGGTCGTATCAAGGCCGGTGAAATTATTATGACGAACAGTGAATTTCTAAATTTGGCATTAAGTGGCGAAACAGAGGCAGCATTAAAATATTGGCTTGAAAAAATGAACGGTCGCACATTGAAAGAAGCCGCCATAGAATTAATGTTGCGTGGAATTATTGGTGTGGATGAACTGGAACGTTGGGTTGGTATGTTGGATAGACCATGGGTGTATTAAAATTATGAATAAATTAGAATTGCTTTATGCAAAATTAGTTTTTAAAACAGATACTGAAAAGCGCATGGCGATTTCGCGCAAAGTGGCATCGCTTTTGCGGAATAATTTTACATTGATGGACGCGCTTAATAGAATAGAAATGATTGAATCAGATAATGGGCGCAAACCAAATGAACCTTTTGCGATTGCGATGCGTGATATTCAACAGAACTTGGAACGCGGAATGACTTTTGCCCAGGCAACTTATGATTGGGTTCCGCGTGAAGAAACATTGTTATTAACATCTGGGAATGTATCTAGTTTATTAATATCTTTGGAAAATATCGGGCGCATTGTTGGCGGAATAAATCGTATTAAGCGCGCTATGTGGTCTGCGATAGCATACCCATTATTTTTGTTTGTTTTAACAATAGCCATAGTTATTATGGTTGGTTTATATTTGGTTCCACCTTTGACTGAGGCGGCTGGTTCAGATGTTGTTTGGCGTGGCAGTGCAGCATCACTTGTGTGGGTATCAGAAGTGGCTGGGAAATATTGGCATGTGTTGGCTGGTGGGTTTGTAATATTGTTTTTCTTGGTATGGGTTTCGTTGCCTGTATGGACTGGAAAATTGCGGACATTATTTGATAAATTTCCACCATGGAATACATATAAATTACAATTGTCGGTCAGTTGGTTGATGTCATTATCAGCAATGGTTTCTGCGGGGGTATCTGTGCCAGATGCGATGCGTTTGTTGGCAGATTATTCCAATCGTTATTTGTCTGATATTCTGGAAGAAGCATTACATTATATTGCAAATGGTGAAAATTTGGGTAATGCGTTGGCGGCAACGGGTAAAGATTTCCCAAGCCAAGAAATTATCGGCGATTTAATAATTTATTCTGATATGAATGATTTTGCGAAAAATGTAAATCAAATTGCAAATGATTATATGGAAGAGTCCGTTCGGAAAATGGAAAGTATATCTAGTGTTTTGAATAGTATCGGTATTATTCTTGTATCCATTATAATTGGTTGGGTTGTTATGGGAACATTCCAAATGCAAGAACAAATAACATCTGTGTTGATGTAAAACAAAACCGCCCATTTTGGGCGGTTGTTGTTTACTTTTTTTACACCATAAAGGGTAGGTTTTCCAAAGTCCCTTCGGTTACACGGACATTTACATCAATCAACATAAATACCGCGTCTGGTGATTTTTGTCCGCGTCCAACAAATGCGTTTGGCGACAGCAAGTGACTGGTGTTAACTGTCAATTTAGTAACCAAATGGTCGTCGTCCAACAATGTATAAATTGGTCCAATATCACGCGGTGTATTTTGTCCAATTTCGTGTTCGTTTTGGGGACAACGAAGTCCGTCAAGAATCGTTTTAACACGGTTATCAATATCAGAACGCGGAACACCAACAATTTCTGGGTGCATTAACAAAATATCCAATTCTGCAATCATCTTTAAATTCGGTGTAATAATTGGATTCCAATCGATACCGCCAATGTGACGGGTTGTAATCGGGCTTTTTTTAGCATTTGGCATCATAAATTTGCTAAGGTTGTCCCATGGCTTAAATTCCATCAATTTCTTTAATTGCGGATGAAATTGCATGCGAATATCGGCAATATGTTGCGCCCGTTTTTTCGGGTTGGTTAATATGTCTCCATAATACAATAACTTGAATTTCATGGTCTAGCCCCTTTGTTTAGCCAACTGTTGTTCAAAAATTTCTGTTCCCATTGGGTGTAGATACATACTCCCTTTTTTGCCAAGGTTAACTATGGCCAGAGCTTTATGACCGTTTAATACAAACGATGCGTTACGGAATTTAAGTTGTTTCATTATATTTTTGGCTTCATCTACGGAAATATCAAATTTTGTCGCGACTTGGCCAGGGGTCAAATAATCATCTTTGGTATAACTTGTTGATTGTTTTGCTGGTCTTCCAGCAGATGTTAATTTTTGGGCATCTTCCCTGGTTAGATACTGATGATAAGTGCTTTTCATTTTTTATCCTTTTTTTGTGTTTTTTTCTTATTTTCTCTTGATAATTATACCATAAATTGCTATGGTTTGAACAGCAAAAAGAAAGGATTTTTAAATGGCAGTTAATAATGAATATACAGGTGATTCAATTAAGGTTTTAAAAGGTCTTGAAGCAGTTAAAAAAAGACCAGGTATGTACATCGGCGATGTTGGCGAAGGTGGCGATGGTTTACACCATATGATTTACGAAGTTGTGAATAATTCTATTGACGAAGCAATGGCTGGTTATGCCGATACTGTCTATGTTTCGCTTAATGCTGATGGCTCTACAACAATTCGTGATAATGGACGTGGTATGCCGTTTGATATCAATCATGAAACAGGGCGGTCTGCGCTGGAATTGATTATGTGTGAATTGCACGCGGGTGGTAAGTTTGATAACGAAGGAAATGGCGCTTATAAGGTTTCTGGTGGTCTGCATGGGGTTGGTGTATCTGTGGTTAATGCACTTTCCACTTGGTTGGAAGTGCGCGTGTGGCGTGGCGACAAAGAAGCTCGTATGTCTTTTGCAGATGGTGTGCCAACAACTGATTTAACTATTATTAAAAACGAAAGTGGTATTGAACATGGGAGCGAGGTCACTTTCTTGCCATCACCAAATACTTTTACTGGGACACGATTTGATTTTGATACTTTGGAAGTTTGGCTTCGTGAACAATCGTTTTTAAATGCTAATGTTCGTATTATTTTGGAAGATTTGCGCGGACCAGAAAAAGTTGTTCGTGAATTTCATTCTGCCGATGGATTAAAGGGCTTTGCAACTTATCTTGATAAATCCAAGGAACTGTTAAATGCAGAGCCAATACAAATGATTAAAACAATCGATGATTCTTATATTGAAATTGTTTTACAGTGGACAACTGCTTATACAGAAACATCACTTTGTTTTACAAACAATATTCCAAACAGGGATGGTGGAACGCACTTGGCGGGATTTCGTGCGGGTTTAACACGTGCGCTGAATAAATATATTTCTGAACAGAATATGAAAAAAGATATCAATCTTTCTGGTGAAGATTTCCGCGAAGGTTTAACTAGTATCGTCAGTGTGAAAATACCAGACCCAAAATTCGGTTCACAAACCAAGGATAAATTGGTGTCCAGTGAAGTTAGACCGTTGGTTGAAAATACTGTGAACGATTTGCTTTATGAATATTTGGAAGAAAATCCAACAATCGCCAAAATGATTATTGATAAGATTGTAGAGGCAGCAACTGCACGTGAAGCGGCACGCAAAGCGCGCGAATTATCGCGTAAAAAAACTGGACCGGAACTTGGCAGTTTGCCTGGAAAATTGGCGAATTGTTCCGAAAAAGACCCGTCTAAATGCGAATTGTTTATTGTTGAGGGGGATTCGGCTGGCGGTACTGCAAAGCAGGGACGCGATAGAAAAACCCAAGCGATATTACCACTGCGCGGAAAGATTTTAAATGTGGAACGCGTGCGTTTCGATAAAATGTTGGGCTCTGATACAATTGGTGCGCTTATTACTACACTCGGTGCCGGTATTGGTAAAGACGATTTTGATATTGAAAAATTCAGATATCACAAGGTTATTATCATGACCGATGCGGATGTGGACGGACAACATATTCAAACATTACTCATGACTTTCTTTTATCGTCATATGCCACAGGCAATTGAACGCGGATATATCTATGTTGCCAAACCGCCTCTATACGGCGTGACGCGCGGCAAACAGCAAATTTATATCCAAAATGAACGCGAAATGGATGACTATTTATTGGATCAATTGGCAACTGATGGTATGATTGAAACAAGTGATGGTCAACAACTTGCGGGCGCTGATTTAAAGCGTTTGCTGGAATTGGTTGATGATATGAAAAATAATTTGCAGGCACTTAATCATATTATGCCACTTCGTTTTGTCGAAGCATTGGCTTTGAACAAAGTGTTTGAAGAGGAAAGTGCAGAAAATTTTGCTGCGGCAGAAAAAATGCTTGATGCCGAAGAATTAGAATTTGAACGCGGTTGGAAAATATCAGCAGATATCGAAGGTATAAAAATTACAAGAACTTTGCGTTCGGTCACAGAAACACATATTTTACCGCGTGAAAAAATTAATTCACCAGAAATTCGTGCATGGCAAAGAATGTCTGGTCGTGATGAATTAATCGAAACTTTTTCAAAACCAACAATTTTGCGTGTGAAATCTAAATCGCAAAAAATTTGGGGCGCGTTTAATCTTTTAAATACAGCATTTGAATATGCAAAGAACGGTTTAAAGATTCAGCGCTATAAAGGTCTTGGGGAAATGAACGCAGAACAATTGTGGGAAACAACAATGGATCCAAATCATCGTTCGCTTTTCCAAGTAAAAGTGACAGATGCATCCCAGGCGGATGAAGTTATTTCTATGCTGATGGGTGATGTAGTTGAACCAAGACGTGACTTTATCGTTGAAAATGCATTGAACGCAAATCTTGATGTGTAATTAACCAAAACCAAAGGGGGAGTTATGGCTGATTATAAAATAAATGAATCTGGCGAAGTTGTTTTTAAAAATAGAACCAGAAAATTGCTTGATTCTGACCCATTGTGGAAAGAATTTTCCAAACTGGAATACGAAGTTTTGAATAATCACCATAACCCAACAAATGACCCAATAAAAATTGCGCGATATAATGAATTGAAAAAACAGTTAAACATAGATGAATCGAATAAGGCATTGGATGAGGCACGTGAAAAAATAAAAAATGAGATGATTTCATCTGATAAATCAAATGATAATTCTGTTTTTTATGCCGCGATAACAAATTTTAAAAAAAGAAATGGATAAAATATTTTCTGCATATTGGTTTTTTGATTTGGAATCGCAGTTGCGAAATCTAGGGCTGGATAGTGATGATAAGTCATTTGATGAAATAAAGAAAAATCTTGCGCAACCGAAAAAACTAAACCCAGATGAATTTGCTAGTGCTGTTATTTATGTTATTTTGGCTAGTGGTTTTTCACAAAAAACAGCAAAAAAAATTCATAGCATAATTATGGAAAAAATGCCAAAAAAACCGGCAATAGAAGATTTATTAAAAATTTTTAATAATAAAAATAAAATAAATGCTGTTTATAAAATTTGGCAGTGTCGCAAAGATTTTTGTGATGGTTTTTATAATTGCAAATGTTTATACGATAAATTAAATTATCTTCAAAAATTACCACATATTGGAAAAATAACTGCAAATCATCTGGCACGAAATTTGGGTGAAAATGTTGTTAAATATGATATATGGATTCAGCGCTTGGGTGTTCTTTACGGCGGAAATAGCCGTATAGCGCAAAAAATAGACAATGGAAATTTAGACACAGATATTAAAAAATGTTGTGATGATATGTTTGAACATTTACATCAAGAAACAAATTTACCGATTGGCTATATTGATGTTGTTTTATGGAAAGCTTGTCAAAATAAATTGATTTCTATGGATAATAACTTGTGTAAATCGCAGTCATGTATGTCCAATACACTCCCTTGATTTACACTGCGTTCTTGTCATATATAAATCAATTTAGTAAAATATGTTAAAGGAATTAAAAAATGGATGTAAAAATTGAACAATCTTGGAAAGATGCATTGAACGCGGAATTTGAAAAAGATTATTTTAAAAAATTGACCGATTTTGTTCGCAACGAATATTTGTCCGGAAAAACAATTTATCCAGAGGCAAAAAATATTTTTAATGCATTTAATTTGTGTCCACTGGATAAAGTCAAAGTTGTGATTATTGGACAAGACCCGTATCATGAACCACATCAGGCGCACGGACTTTGTTTTTCTGTGGAAAGCGGGACAGAATTTCCACCGTCACTGATAAATATTTATAAAGAAATAGAATCTGATATTGGACACAAAAGTATTACAAAAGGTGATTTATCATCTTGGGCGCGTCAAGGTGTTTTATTGCTTAATTCAACTTTGACTGTTCGGGCGCATGTCGCGGCTTCGCATAGTGGTATGGGCTGGGAAACATTTACAGATTCTGTTATAAAAACAGTAGCACAAAATCGTAAACATGTTGTTTATATGTTGTGGGGTTCTTTTGCGCAAAAGAAGGCAGAATTTGTTAATGAACAAGAAAATCTAATTTTAAAAAGTGCGCATCCATCACCACTTTCTGCATATCGTGGATTTTTTGGAAACCATCATTTTTCACGCGCTAATGAATATTTGATTGCGAACGGGATGTCGCCAATTGAATGGTAATTTTTAATAATTGTATGTAAACCCAAGACCATAAAATGCATAAGAATTATTTTCGTCCGCGGTATTGGCATTGGAGAAATGTTGAATAAAAAATTCCATTGCCCATTGTTCGTTAAAGTTATACCCAAATGTCAATTTAAATTCGAAAATTAATTTAGAACCAATGCGCTTGTTTTGTTTTGCCTGTAATCCAGCACCCGCACCAAGACCTGCATAAACACTGTCGTATCTAAAAAGTGCAATATCTTCGGTAAAATAAATCATGGGAATCGTATAATCTTGCCATTCCCAGCCATATTTGCGATAAAAACCAAGTGTTTCAGATATATTCAAAGAACGACGCGCTGGAACACGGAAAAAGGTCGTTGGTTGGGAATATTGAAAAGTTGCGATGTAAAAAGGAACAGGGCGCACCGGTGGTGGTAATAAAATACCGGTATCAAAACCTTGACCAATACCAAAGGCAACCTGTTGCTGATATGTTCCCATAAAAGGATTTTTTTCCGGTAAAATACACGGGTCAGCCATGACTGGTAACGGTAAAATAAAAATGCTTAGCAACAATAGAATTTTTTTCATAAGCTATATTCTATCACAAAACAAGGAATAAGACAAATTGAAAAATTCGTGGTAGCGGCGAAGGGATTGTTTCGCTGCGCTTCACTCCCTTGCAAAATTTGCCTGACGGCAAACCAGCATTATTCCGCCTTTTTGCTGCGGGTCGGACCCCTGTGCCGGTGTCCAAATCCCAGATATCAAAATAAAAAATGACCACGAGGGTCATTTATTATTTTGGTAGCGGCGAAGGGATTCGCTCGGCATAAATGCCTGCGCGGCAACCGTAACGATTACACCACGCTTTGCTTGTGTAATCTACTTGTTGTCGGACCTGGGGTCCTCATCCAACGCTACTATACCAAAATCAAAACCGGGTCATGCCCGGTTTGAATTTTGGTAGCGGCGAAGGGATTCGGACCCCTGACCAAAGGATTATGATTCCTCTGCTCTACCACTGAGCTACGCCGCCAGTGAGACGCATTATATCAGAGTTTTTTGACTTTGCAATGTTTTTATTTGATTTTTCCGGATGCGTGGGTATAATAAGTGCAATTGCCCTAATAGTCTAGTGGTAAAACACGTCCTTGGTAAGGACGAGTCACAAGTCCGATTCTTGTTTAGGGCACCATAATAGTTGATTTTTTATTTGTTTCATCGTTGTTGATACATTTTGTTAATATGCGTGTTGCTGGAATTTCAATCATATGATGTGCTATGATGCCTAGTAATATAGCAGAAATAAATATAGCCGGGATACATAATTCTGAATTTTGCATACAGAATTCTTTGTGTTTTTCCATATACATTCTTATAACAGCGCCATGTGTCAAATATACGGCTAAACTGTATCTTGCCATTATGGCAAAAATAGGTTTTTCAAAGAATTTTGAAATGACACCTTTTTTTAAAATAAACATTAAAATAACAAGTGCAAAAGTTAAACAAGCAAAAAGTCGGCCTTGGAATAAAGGTTTATAAAAAATGTTTGTAATCGCAAATAAAAAGACGCAGATTTCAAATGTGTTATACGCAAATTGATGAATAATTTCTTTCCCTTTTAATTGTTGATAAATATACACAAGGAAATACCCTATACCCATACATGCGATACCGCGCATTAGGCGAACATTTATGATATCGTTCATTATGTTGGAATCTGTGCACACAAATACTGAGGCCAAAATTGAAGATATTGCAACAAATACATTGACAGATTCTCTTTTAAAATATTTAAGTAAATAGAAGTATAATAAAGACAACCAAAATAATACAACTAAATACCAAGATGAACCATTGTGCATAATAGTAAGTTTTGCATTATTAGGGATAAAAAATAGCCCGCGTATAAATAATGTAATATCTAAATTCCCAACAAATAAAATTACTAGCAGGCCCCCCAATAGGGTTAATGGCATAAATCTTATCCATTTGTTCATAATAAAATTGCCGACAGTTTTATCAGGTCTGAATGTATAAAACAATAAAAATCCACTTAAAATAAAAAATAATTCTACGCCAAGTTCCCCTTTGTTCCATATATTCATTTTTCCGGCAAAATGATGCCATACAACCCCCAATGTAAAAACAATACGTAAAAATTCGATGTTTAACATTTTTGGTAATTTTTTATCATCCAAAGGGATTCCGTTTTTTAAAACGTATGTTAAAGACCATCCAATATAATACCCTAGACCTGCAAGTATAATAAGACACCACCAGTGAATTATACCAGGGTTTTTGAGTGGTATAGAGTATTCGTTATTATCATTTAATACGATATCTTTTCTTGCTTTTCCGAGAAAAACGGTTTTTGTAATATCAAGATTTTCTGGGGTGACAATTTTTATATAAGAGATAGATTTTCCTTTGAGCTTAATATGCACTTGTCCTTTGTCATTTACTGTCCCTGTTGCGGTCAGTAATTTGCTGGTTGTATCATTACGATAATTTGCTGTGATTTCAGTGTGTTCAGAGACATATGTGTTTAATACAATTTTGCCATCATATGAAAACCATGTATCTTTTGTGAAAAACAATAAAACTAACATTATAATAAAGCTGAATAATTTTTTCATATCATAACCCCAGTAATAAAAAGAGACCGCCCAAGAAAAAGCGGTCGGGGAGTTGCTAAATCACTTTGTCATTGATTTCGTGGTTTTCGGGTTGCCCCTGTTTTATAACCAACGAACCCCCGACCATAAGCCAGGGATGATAACGGTGCAAAAACACCATCACATCAATTTAACGATGCTTTCGCACCGGACAAAGTGGGCTTAGCGAGCCCCGAACCCAATCTCTTGGATTCATTTCTTATTCTATCAAAAAATGCTTGAAAATCAATCTTTTTACAAACGTTTGTATTATACTATAACTATTCCTGTTCTTCCCTGGTGTTAAGGTTTTGATTTCTTGCGATTGGGCACAAATCCGCCGTTGACGACTCGTAATATGTCAGAAATGCCGCTTTCCTTAATAATCCTTGCATTCCGGATAATTTCAGTATAGAATCTATTCCAGTTGTCCCAACTTCTATGAAGCAGGGGCACCACAAATGCATTATCTATCTTGCGTTTGTTCGTTTTTTATCAGATGTAGTGATGCGACTGACAACCGCGGAATATCTGAAAAAAACAAAAAGTAAAAAATCAGGGTGGCACCGCGCGAAAAAATCTTAGCGCCCCTGAAATTTAAGATTTGAATTGGTGCCAAATCCAATTATTTGACACCAGGACAAAAGTAAAAGGGTGTAAAATGTTATCTTTGAAATCTAAATACCGCACACATACTTGTGGTGAATTGAATGAAAAAAATGTTGGTGAAACAGTGACATTGTCTGGCTGGGTTCATCGTAAGCGTGATCATGGTTCGTTATTGTTTGTTGATTTGCGTGATAATTATGGAATAACACAGTGTGTGTTCGATGGGGGGGACGAAAATTTGGAAAAAATTCGTCCGGAATCTGTTATCAAAATTACTGGTAAAGTTGTTGCACGTAGCAGTGATGCGATAAACGATAAAATTCCAACCGGTCATATCGAAATTCAATCACAAAATTGGGAGGTGTTGACTAATGCAGAAGTTCTGCCTTTCCAAGTATTTGGTGATGATGATACAAGCGAAGAATTGCGTTATCAATATCGATTCTTGGACTTGCGGCGTGAAAGATTGCATAACAATATTTTAATGCGCAACAAGATGATAAAATGGTTGCGTGATAAAATGTGGGATTTGGGTTTTTCTGAATTTCAAACACCGTTATTAACTGCTGATTCGCCGGAAGGTGCGCGTTGTTTCTTGGTCCCTTCTCGTTTGCACCATGGCAAATTTTATGCGTTGCCTCAGGCACCACAGATGTTTAAACAATTGTTGCAAGTTTCTGGGTTTGATAGATATTTTCAAATCGCGCCTTGCTTTCGTGATGAAGATTTGCGTGCGGACAGATTGCTGGAATTTTATCAACTGGATTTAGAAATGTCTTTTGTTGATTTGCCAGAAATTCAAGAGGTTGGCGAAAAAGTTATTCCTGAATTGGTTCGTGCTTTTGCGCCTGATGCAAATGTTTATCCAGAAATTCCACATATATCTTTTGATGATGCTATGTTGAAATATGGCTGTGATAAGCCAGATTTGCGCAATCCAATTTTAATCAGTGATGTGACGGAAATTTTCCGCGGGTCTGATTTTGGAATCTTTGCAAATGCGATTGAAAATGGGGCTGTGGTTCGTGCAATTCCTGCACCGAACAGCGCAGATAAACCGCGTTCTTGGTTTGATAAATTGGGCGAATATGCAACAAAAGAATTGGGGCTTGGCGGACTTGGGTATATCGTGTTTGCCGAAGAAGCCAAGGGACCAGTTGCAAAAAAATTAGATGAGAATCGCATCGCGAAATTGCGTGAAATTGCTGGGAATAATTCTTCGTTGTTCTTTGTATGTGATAATGTTGATACTGCATCTAAGGCATCAGGTCGCTTGCGTAATAAACTGGGCGCTGATTTAGGATTGGTAAATCCGCGTGATTTTGCTTTTTGTTGGGTTGATAATTTCCCGTTCTTTGAACCAGATGAAGAACGTGGTGGCGCACCAGCATTCACGCATAATCCTTTTTCGTATCCGCTTGCAACTTTGGAAGAGTTGGATACAAAAGATCCATTTACAATCAAGGCGGCTCAATTTGATATGGTGCTTAATGGTCTTGAAATTTGTAGCGGTGGATTGCGTAATTATAATCCAGAAGTTATGAAAAAATGTTTTGATATTGCTGGATACCCAATTGAAGCAGTCGAAAAGAATTTTAATGCGCTTTATACTGCATTTAAATATGGTGCGCCACCACATGGTGGATGTGCTTTTGGTATCGATAGATTGGTTTCAGAAATTTTGGGTGATGGTGACAGTGTTCGTGAAACTGTGGCATTCCCTGCGAATCAACGCGGTCAAGATTTGCTGATGGGTTCGCCGAATGAAGTCAGTGAACAACAATTACGCGATGTTCATATTAAAATTCGTAATAAAAATTAATATGAAAAAGCATATAAAAATATCCCGCAAATCGCGGGATATTTTTTTCAGAATTTATCATGTGATTCTACAAATACTTTCATATATTCCGGATCAAAGTGCATCATAATTTCAGATAAAGAGAATTTACGATTATTGTCTGGAAAGATAATTATGTTTATTGATTCTGGTTCTGGTGATGTTCCGCGTAAAACGATATCTAAATCAGCATTCATTTCATTGTTCTTGATTTCAAACATACCAGATGCATCAACATGTTTCATTGATATAACAAACGGATGTAATGTTTTTATATCCCCACTTTCATAAGTGCCAATCAAGTGCATTTTCTTTATAGTTGTTGTGCCACCATTTAGTGCTTTGGATAAAAAGTATTCACTGTTTAATAAAGTTAATTGTTTTGCCGAAGCATAAAAATCATCGAAACCAAATCCATATAATTTTCCACCTTCAAAAGATGCATCAAAGGTACCTTTTAAATTATCAATAATATCATGTGCTATTTTTCCAGAGGTGTCTAATTTTATATCCGCAGTAATAGCAGTGTCAGAAATATTCAAAGGCATATTTAACGGCAATAATTTTTTGTCAAAAACAAATTTGTTTAATTGGATATTTAATTCATATTTTGTGTTATGCCTTTTTATTTTTGTTAGCATATTCCCGTGTTTCGAACCACTAATTGAAAAAGTTTGTGTGTCGTCATGCAACGAATAGATAAAATTATTATACTTTTTATTATCGTAAATAATGCTATCTGCTGATACAGCAACATTTGTGTTTAAATCAAATAAAATCATAACCGGAGATTGAGAAAAGAAAGAAGTTTCTTCAAAATTTTCCACAAAATATGGGTCAAGTAAATAATCTATGTCCAATACAGATGTTTTTAGTGTTAGCGATTTCGCAGTCGCAGAGCCAGTGAATTTTTGCTGGCCTATTTCAAGTGTTAAATTAGATATGTTTTCGTTTTTATAATTACCAGATAGTGTATAATGCAAATCGCGTAAAGATTGTAAATCTAGATTTCCCAGCCATGTTTTGAAATTCTGTCCATGAATAATGAAAAAATCTTTTGTTGTCGATAATTGCCATTGTTTAGATTCTGGAATAAACATCATAGAATCTTTGGTCCAAACAAAATCGCCTTTTTCTTCACGCATAAAATCTGGGATAAAAGGTAAATCAATCTTTGCCCAATTTAAAGATTTTGAATTAAGGCGCGTATAAGATACAGAAGGTTGATTATCTGTCAAAGTTAATATACCTTTCATATCAGGTGTGTCAAATTTTACATAACCATTTGCCCCCAGTAATCTTGCCATACCAATAACGGTATTGAAATTTTTAAATGGTTCAGGTGAATAAAGGTCTGCTTCAAAATGATTTGTATTAATTTTTAATGTCCCTGATACTATTCCGCCATACGAGAAATTATCACATGTCCAATTTGTTGGGGTGCCATTGAAAAGACATGTACTGAGTGTGCCGAATTCTGGGACAGATACATGCAGATTGTGTCCACCGTCTTTGTCAATAGTTCCGCCCTGGATTTGTAAATCATCTGCGATGATTGTGTCCACTTTCAATTCATTTTTTGAACCAACGGTGATAATTTTTACATGTTTGAAAGTATAATCTGCAAATTTCAAATCCCCGTAAAAATCTAAATCAAAAGATATGTCCTGAAAAACACCAGTGTCTTGAACAAAAAATGATAAATCGTAATCAGCATTGTTCGATTTTAATTTGACTATTTTATATCCATTGTTTTTGATGTCTATGGAACCTGTTATCCCATGAGCAGATATATTCGTAAATCTGACACCATAACTTCCGTCCCAGAATAAATCTGCGGTAATAGGAAATTGACCTTTGATTTGTGGTTTTTCAAATTCAAACCAACGATTTATGTCTTTGGCATTTATTTCAATGTGTGCAGTGGCTGTTCCGTCTTTGAATAATTTTCCAGATATATTTAAATCATTGTTCTTGTTTTTTATCGTGAACATATTGTTGTGCGATTTAACATCGTATTTATGTTGATTTGTGCGAACAATGGCATTGATATCGTGCCTGGACAAAGTCCCGTCAATTATTGTGTATTCTTTATTAAGAAATCGTATGTTTGAATTGTGAACAGTTATAGTATTTCTCGTGTTAAATTGGTTTAATCTTGTAATAAATAATGAAGCGCCAGAAACGGAAATATCACTTGACATGTGGGCATTTTTTAAATCAAATATATCCCAAAATGGTATTGCGAATTTACAGGATGCCACGGTTCCATTTGGAATAACTATGTCGCGTGCAATAATCGTTGTTTTCCCCAGAAGTGTAAAATTTATATTCCCATTAATTTGTGCCGAAATCCCGGTTTGGTTTAGAATCATATTTTCTATTTTTGGTTTAAGAAAATTAAGGTTAATCATCGGTGGAACAATAATAATAGTCAAAACCAGGGTTGCCATTATAAATATGCAAAACCATACAAATTTGCTTTTAAATGAATTTTTTGATGCCATGATTCTCTTTCCTTGTATTTTCATTATAATAGATTATATTAGTATATGTGAATAAAAAAATAACATGAAAAATATAAAAAGTGTTTTTTCTTTGGAATCTGATTACAAGCCGATGGGGGACCAGCCAACGGCAATCGCTGAATTGGTCAAAGGTGTAAATGATGGCAAAAAATCCCAGGTTTTATTGGGGGTGACTGGCTCTGGAAAGACATTTACAATGGCCAATGTTATTGAAAAATTATCGCGTCCAACCATGATTATGGCACCTAATAAGATATTGGCGGCGCAATTGTATACAGAAATGAAATCTTTCTTTCCGCATAATCATGTGGAATATTTCGTGTCTTTTTATGACTATTATCAACCAGAGGCATATGTTCCAACTACGGATACTTACATAGACAAAGATGCCTCGATTAACGAGCAACTTGACCGTATGCGGCATAGTGCTACGCGTGCAATGTTGGAAGAACGCGATGTCATTGTTGTTTCGTCTGTGTCTTCTATTTATGGTATTGGTTCACCAGAACAATATTCAGAAATGAAATTGGTATTAAATGTTGGGGATAAAATATCTGAAAAAGATGTTATGCGTGCATTGGTCGATATTCAATATAAGCGAAATGATGTTGCGTTCGCGCGTGGTGATTTTCGTGTTCGTGGTGATACATTGGATGTGTTTCCATCCCATTCACAAGACAGGGCATGGAAAATATCTTTCTTTGGGGACGAGATTGATGAGATTTGGGAATTTGACACATTAACCGGGGGTAAATTACAAAAGTTAGATAGAATTACAGTGTATCCAAATACGCATTATGCAACACCTATGCCGTCTGTAATTCAGGCAATTGGAAATATACGCAAAGATTTGGATGAAAGATTAAAATATTTTCGCGAAAATATGAAATATGTTGAAGAACAAAGATTGCGTGAACGTGTCGGCTTTGATATAGAAATGATGGAATCAACCGGGACTTGTCGTGGTATTGAAAATTATTCAAGATATTTAACAGGACGACTTCCGGGACAGCCACCACCAACTTTGTTTGAATATTTACCAAAAGATGCGATTTTGTTTTTGGATGAAAGTCATGTGACTGTTCCTCAAATTGGTGCGATGGCGCGCGGGGATAGGGCGCGTAAGGAAACTTTGGCACAGTATGGTTTTCGACTTCCTTCGTGTGTGGATAATCGACCGCTTACTTTTGAAGAATGGGATGAACTGCGCCCACAAACTATATTTGTATCTGCAACACCGGCCGCATGGGAATTGGAACAGGCACATGGAATTGTTTCTGAACAGGTTATTCGTCCAACTGGATTATTGGACCCAATTTGTGAAGTGCGCCCAACAACACATCAGGTTGATGATTTATTAGACGAAGTAAAAAAGACCAAGGGTCGTGTTATTGTCACAACATTAACCAAAAAAATGGCAGAACAATTAACAGATTACATGAATGAAAACGGTGTCCGCGCAAGATATTTACATTCTGATATTGAAACCTTGGAACGCATAGATTTGCTGCGTGATTTGCGTCTTGGGAAATATGATGTTTTGGTTGGAATTAATTTATTGCGTGAAGGTTTGGATGTCCCAGAATGTGAACTGGTTGCGATTATGGATGCGGACAAAGAAGGTTTTTTGCGTTCAACGCGTTCATTGATTCAAACAATTGGTCGTGCGGCGCGTAATGCAAATGGTCGTGTGATTTTATATGCGGATACAATAACTGAATCTATGCGAAGTGCGCTGGATGAAACTGCGCGAAGACGCGAAAAACAAGAAAAATATAACAAAGAACATAATATCGTTCCGAAAACTATTTCGAAATCTGTATTTGAAGAAGTTAAAGAAAAAGAAGAAAAAACAGACAAAACAAGAAAATTTGTTTATAATAAAGATGGTGTTTGGGATGCTGATTCTTTGCGCAAAGAGATAAAAACACTCACACAAAAAATGAAAAAGGCAGCAGAAAACTTAGAGTTTGAAGAAGCAGCCATTTTGCGTGATGCAATTCATAAACTGGAAGATGATTTATTATTGGTGGAATAAAAATGAAAGAATATATCTTAAATAATTTAGATGAAACACGCGCATGGGCTCGCGATTTTGCAAAGACCTTGCGTACGCCAGTGGTTGTTGCTTTGCATGGTGATTTGGGAATGGGGAAATCAGAAATCGCACGAACAATAATTAAAACTTTGCGCGGGGAAAATACTGTGGTGCCAAGTCCAACTTTTACACTTGTTCAAAATTATGATGGAATATCACATTTTGATTTATACAGAATAGGGGACGCTTTGGAATTAACAGAAATTGGTTTACAGCATGCGATTGATAACGATATAACACTTATTGAATGGCCCGAGGTTGCAAAAGATATTTTGCCAAAAAATACAATACATATTTATATAACACAAAATGGATTGGGAAGAAAATTAACGATTCAATAAACTTTGTACTGCCAATGGGAAGTCAGGTGCTTTGGCAAGATAAGAACCGCTTACCAATAAATCTGCGCCGGCATCCCAGCATAATTTTGCAGTATCTGGATTTATTCCGCCATCGACACTGATTAAGTATTTAAGCCCGTGTTTTTTTCGTGTGAAATCTAATACTTTTATTTTTTGAATTGTGCGTTCATCAAATTTTTGACCCGCAGCACCTGGTTCAACACCCATTACCATTATTTCATCAATTTGTGATAGTATCGGTTTTAATATTTCAATATTAGAATCTGGGTTTAATGCGATGCCACATCTTTTGCCAGCAGATTTTACAATATTTATTGCGTCACGAACCCCAGATGTATTTGTGGAAATTATAATTGTATCTGCGCCGGCATTTATTGCATCACGCGCCCAGATGGACGGACTTTCCGTCATTAAATGAACATGCAAATATGATTTGGTCTTTGTTCGTATGTTTGATAATTCTTCGATACTGCCCGCAATATTATCGACATAAAAGCCATCCATTATATCAACATGTATTGCCGAAATACCAGCCGACGCAAACATCGTATATGTTGACATATCATTCATATTAAAACAAAGTGTGCTTGGCATTATTGGAATAAATTTTGTCTTTTTATTTCTTTTTTTTCGTTTGAAAATTTTTGCGACTTTATCGATTAAGTTTTGAATTTTTTGTTGTTTTTGTATATAAGCATTTCTTTCTGGTAAATGTGATGCCCATATATATTCTGATAAAGCATTTATGGTTGCACTATCGCCCAGATTTTCCACAGGTAATTTAAACATTCTTTCTATAAATGTATTGATATTATTAATAGAAGTGCCACCACCAGTCAAAATAACCTTTTCAGGTTTATATTGATTTATATATTTTTCTGATTGTTCTAATACAGTGCTTATCAATTCCGTAAGTTTTGGAATAAATATATCGTTTATATCTGACACAGAAAAAGATGCGAATTTTTCAGAAGAATCAGCCGGTGTAAATCTATCCATTTCATTTGGTGTTGCGCTGGCGACAGATATTTTTAATGTATCAGCATCATTCCTGATGATTTGTAATTCATCTGATATTGCCTTGGTTATATCTTGTTGACCAAATTTGATTTTATTCATATATAATGGTCCACGTGCCGTCCATATTGAAACGGTTGTAAATTCATTACCCAAATCTAAAAATAAAACTTTTTCTTTGGGTTTTCTGTAAATTGTGTTCTGTAAAAATGTAGAATCAAAAAAACCACCAGATTGAATATGTGCGCGTCGTAAAATATCAGATATGTATCGTGTCTGTTCTTCTTCATAAGAAATCACACTGAATATAGATTTTAATCGTGTGTCAATTTGACCAATTGGTGTATTGTTTATATTTTGTAAGTGTTCCGTGCCGTAAAACACAGGTATAATATGCATAGCATAAAAACCATCTGGTCGTGGTATTTTTGCGATTTGGTGTTTTAAATCTAGGTCAGTTATTTTGTGTTCTTCGCGCCAAGTTATCACATCTGTAAAAGTTTGAAAATCCATTTCACCAAAATCACCAGTTATAAATGCAGAATTAAAATGTGTGTTTAATTGTTGTTCCAGTTCATCAACAACACTTTTTAATGCGAATAATGTGTTCGGATTTTTTACAAAGTGCATCGCAGAATTAATAATTTTTGCATCCCTTATACAATGTGCAAAACCGCGAACCCCGTATGTTCCAATGTCTAAACATAAAAAAGATGAATTTGATAATTTCATTTTTGTTCTTTGACCAGAATTCTTGCACTATCACGCATATCAATAATATCCAATTTTCTGGACAACAATTTATGTGTCTGATTTAATACTTTGATTTTATTAATCGCTGTTTCAGGGTCTTTTTCTGGTAAATATATAGTCGTTCCGTTTTTCGTGTGTATATTCCATCGTCTTGATTCTACCATATTCACATAGTCAATATATTTTGATATTGAAGATACACTTGATATTATATCAGATAAATTGTCAGGTAAATCACCCTGGAATACAATAGAATTGTCATTGCGTTCTGTGGATGGGGTGTTTATTTTTGTGCCGTCAGCGGACAACGGATAATAATAAGCGCCGTCTGTCCAAGTCGCAATAACCTTGTGCTTTTGGATTTTTACAATAATTTTCCCATTTGGTAAAAGACGAACCGCAGAATTTTTTACCCCGGGTATATTAGAAACGCGATAATTAAGTTGATGTAAATCCACAGCGCGTAAACTGGTCCCAGGTGAAATACCCAAAGACATTTTTATAATTTCGTCATCTTTGGCATTTGCACCATAGGTTTCAATGCTTTGGACAGTCGATACAGGTCCGCGTCCCATTTGACTGGTTATGATGCGAACCGCAAAATAGATTGCCAATATAATTGACAACACAAAACATAACCAAAACCAGATGGATTTTTTCATGTCTTTTATTATATCACATTTTTAATAAATATCCAACAAGACAATTTTTTTATTGGGCGCGCAGTAAATAACCGCGTCTTAACATACACTTACGATAATATCCGACAGTTTTTGAAGCCCGATTTCGCGGCACAGAAAGCAATGCCCGTTGACCAACATCTTTGTATTCATTAGATTGGAATGTGACCCAAAGACCATACCAGTCAGGCATTAGGGCACTTTGGTTCGGGGATAACAGTTTCGCTATTCTTGAACGGGGGGTATAACTATTGTCTTTTATGCCAAGGCATGATTTGTGGTCGCGAACAAATTGTTCAGTCGTTACAGCATCGTTTTCCCAATTCAAAATAGTAGCATCATCTATCGAGCCACGATTGGCAGATGCACAAGCAGTTAACACTAATAATAAAAATAAATATTTCATTTTCATATTTTATATTATAATTTAATTGCGTTTGTGTGGCAATAGTTTTTATAATGTAAAAAAAGGATGGGAAAAAATAATGGCTATATCAATTCAAAATTATATCAAATTGGCTAACTTTTATAATGAAATGGCAAAGGTTTTATCTGCTGTTTGTGTTGAAAAAGGCGGCATTGCGTTGGAAAATTACGTGGGACGTTTTTTTGCTGCAGATGTCTTGGAATATATAGTAGAATATGGAAACAGGTTAAAAAAAGCAGGGGCAAAAATAGAACCTGATGTCGCATCAGTGATGGATTTGTTTGAAAAACAGTTCGAAAAGGTTAAAAATTTAGTGACACCAAATCAGAAACCTATACATGAAATGACACTGGAAGAGTTTGAAAAAATTATGAATGTATAGTAGTATCATAAAAACAAAAGGTAAAAAAAGGACTTCAATATGGTATATAGCAAAATAAAAAACTTAGCATTTATATTTTTGTGCGCTGGTCTGATTTTGACTGGTTGTGCAAAACGCCAATATACTGAAGATGAACTTTATGACACAATAAATGTTGTAGAAAATGTTGTGATTGATGAAAACTCTGTTCCGATTTTTCCGAAAAAAGCGGCATTGACTACGGATACTGCGCAACATTTCGCGCTTGATTTACCTAAAAGATGTTTGGTGAATTGGGATAATCAAAGTATTGTTTCTGTTATTCCAGAAGAAAAAATAGAAATAATCCGTCTTAATACCGGTGATAAATTACCTGATTTAAAGGTATCTGATTACAGTTTTAAAAAGATGCCGGTTAAAGAAACTTTGGAAAAATTGTTGGTTGATACAGATATAAGTATTGTCGAAGACCAGGTTGCATTGGAAAAAATATCTGGTTCTATTTCCACAAGTTCTTTGTCTGATGCTGTGGAATTGATAACAAAAATAGGGCATGTATATTACACTTATGATGGTGAATTCGGTGAAATTCATCTTAAAGCAAATGGAAAATGGCTGATAAAAATGCCGGAAAACGAAACAATGATAATGGCTATGATTGATGCTATGCGTGGGGCAGGAATCCATAATTTGTTGATAAATTGGACTGATAAAACTGTCGTTTTCGAAGGTGATTATCAGACCGAACGCGAAGTGTCTAAGATTATAGCGGATGTCGCGTCTAAAAAATATGTGTTGGCGTGGGATGTTGATGTTTATCGCGTCTATCCAAAAACAGACAATCCGATTATTTGGATGAATATGTTGCCTGCGTTTGGGGAAAATAATATACATATGTCTATCCCAGGTGTGGTTGGACGTGCGCTGGTCGTTAGTCCAGAAATAAACACAAAGACATTACAAGAATTTATATCAAGCCAAGCCAGCATGGTCTTGATTTCCCAGGGAACTTTTGCTGTGCCTAATGGTTGGCAGACCAGATTTGATATCGGTCAATGTGGTAAAGAAGACAGATTGGAAACTGACTTAATTATTGGTGCAACTGGGACCTATGGGAATTTTGGCGATTCTAAGAAAATTGATGCTAAAATAGTTCTATCGACAAGTAACGGGGAATTATCTTCGTTCACGATTCCATCCAGTGTAGGTGATAATTATGTAATTATTGGTATCCCAACACATTCTTTTGTGACTACACCAGAAACTTTGATATCGCCATTTGCTGAACTGGTTGTGTTTATGTCGCCGCGTCTTATTTCAATTGTAGACGCAACGCAAACACAAAAAACGAAGCAGTTATCTGGCGATGAATTGCGGGACTTTTTGAATCAGTAAAGGGTAAAATATGTTGTTTTCAAACTTAGAAAAGAAAATTGCTTATCGATATTTGCGTGCAAAAAAACGCGGTTTTGGTTCGGTGATTTCGTGGGTGTCTTTGATTGGTATTACTTTGGGTGTGGCAACATTAATAGTTGTGATGTCGGTTATGGGCGGATTTCATGATACACTGCTTTCGCGTATTATTGGTATGAACGGGCATGTTGTTGTTTATCATCAAAACGGAACTATTTCTGATTATGACTTTTTAATGGATAAAATGCGCCAAAATAAAGTCGTTGAAAAATATGTTGTATCTATGGTCCCAATTGCAGAGGGACAAATTATGGCGTCTGCCAACGGAAATAATTCTGGTGCGATGGTGCGCGGAATTCGAATGCCTGATTTGATATCTAAAAAAACAACTGGAACACGAATATATGGTAAAAGTTTAGACAAAGTTAATGATGGTGAATTGGTTATCGGGTCAACTTTGTCACGCAATTTACGTGTGACTGCGGGTGACAAAGTATCATTGATTTCTGCCAATGGTGGGACGGCAACACCATTTGGAACTATGCCGCGTATTATGGCGTATCCTGTTGTTTCATCGTTCTTTATGGGTATGTATGAATATGATAGTGGTTATATATTTATGCCATTAGAAACTGCACAAAAATATTTGAATATTGAAAATTCTGTCACGCATATCGATTTGTTTTTAACAGATGCCGAAGAAAGCGAAAAGGTGGTAAAGGCATTAACTACATTATTACCCGAAGGTTTTATTGTGCGAGATTGGCGTGATTTAAACCGTGGTTTTGTTGGCGCACTTCAAGTTGAATCCAGTGTTATGTTTTTGATATTGATGTTAATAGTTATTGTTGCTGCGTTTAATATTATTTCATCATTGGTTATGCTGGTCAAAGATAAAAATAAAGATATTGCAGTGCTTAGAACTTTTGGTGTATCGCGCAAATCTATGATGAAAATATTTATTTTGTCTGGAACATCAATTGGTATTATTGGTGCAACATTTGGGACTTTGTTGGGTGTTATAATCGCGATATATATCGAACCAATAAGAAAATTTTTCCAGTTTGTGACGGGACACGATTTGTTCCCGGCAGAACTTTATTCTTTGTCTGAATTGCCATCAAAAGTTGTTCCATCAACAGTAATTGGTATTGCGGTTATTGCGATAGCGTTGGCATTTTTGGCAACACTTTATCCTGCATGGAAAGCGGCAAACACAGACCCAGTAGAGGTTTTGAGAAATGAATAGGTGTAAATAATGGCGAGTATATTAAATTCTTTATCAAAAATATCCAGAAAAGACATAGTAATGTCTGTGCGCGATATTAAAAAAACTTTCATAGAGGCAGGTCAACCGTTAAAGGTCTTACATGGTGGTGGTTTTAATTTGTATCGTGGTGAAATTGTTGCACTTGTCGGGCAGAGTGGTTCTGGTAAAACCACATTATTGCAATGTGTGGGGTTGCTTGATAAACCAACCAGTGGGGATATTTTTATAAACGGTGCACCAACTGATAAAATAAATGAAGAAACACGGACATTATTGCGCCGAAAAAAAATAGGTTTTGTTTATCAAAAGCATAATTTGTTGTCTGATTTTACTGCACTTGAAAATGTAGTTTTACCGATGATGGCGAACGGGGTTAAAGAAGATGTTGCGTGTTCGCGCGCTATGAAGTTATTACAGGCGGCAAATGTTGCACATCGCAGCAATCATTTTCCATCTGAAATGTCTGGTGGCGAACAACAACGCGTTGCAATTGCACGTGCGATTGCAAATAATCCAGAGATTTTATTGGCGGATGAGCCAACGGGAAGTTTGGATCCACAACATGCGGCTATGGTTTTTGATTTGTTGCTTAATCTTGTGCGCAAAAACAAGATGACTATGTTGTTTGTGACACATGATATGGACCTAGCAAAAAAAGCAGATAGAATAATTACAATTAAAAATGGTATCGTTAAATAGTTAATAAAGGAGAGAGATGTGAAAAAGAAAATTGTTAAAAATATAGAAACAAAAAAAGAAATAAAAAATACAGAATCAAATAAAAATCGTGTATACGGTATAATTGGTATGGTTGCGCTGTTTTTAACGGGTGTTGTCTTTGGTTACATTATAAATGGTTCTGAACATGTAAATCGTTCAACGATGTCACAAAGTCAATGTCGTGAAATCGCGACCAGAATTATTGATGCTGCATATAATAATAATTCGGCTTTGATTGAACAATTGAACAAAGTTTATTCTGAAAATTGTTTGAATCGTGAATTTGAACAGCCAAAACCACAATCGCAACAAAAAATGCAGGATAAAAAATTACCAGATACTACATGTGGTAAAATTGAAATGTTATTGACGAATCGTTTATATCATGATGGAAATCCAGATGCAGAAGCACATATTGATAATGCAAAAATTTATGCGAATTTGTCCGAACGCGGATGTCCAGAAAATTCAAAAAAATATAAAGATTTGGCTGCACAAGAACTTGATATCGCGCGCGCATTGAATGATGATGATTTAGAAGATGTTGATGATACAATTGAAATTGTTGAAACTTATAAACGTCTTCAAATGCAAAAGGAAGCGGAACGGATGATTGAAAAAGCAAAAAAGTTGACCAGTCCTGCAATTGATTTTATAATAGAGCTTGAAAAAATCATAGAAGAATAGGGGGAAACAAAATGAAAAAAGTTGTAGCTAAACAAACAACAAATAAAAAATCTAGATTATGGTTATGGGTTGTAATCGCTTTTTTTGCTGGTGGAATAATTGGTTATGCCGCCCATTATACTATTTCAAACTGGAACGGATTTTTTGCAACATGTCCAAATGGCGAAAGCCCAGATAAAAACGGTTGTTGTGCCGGGGAAACATATACCGATGCCGGGGATGGATGGATGGTATGTTGCCCAGAAATTGGTGATAATTGTTTCCCGCCAGTGAAGTAGGGTTCGTTTATGGTATATTTTGAAAAACGGTTATCAGAATGTTTAGATGATTTATTGGTTGGTGATGGTGTATTGCCTGCGCGCCAAGTAAAGTTTTCAAATTCTAAACGCGGTTTTGGCATGGTGCTTGCAGTAAAGCAAGATCCGCGTGTCAAAGTCAAAATTGAAATTTATCCAAATGAAACCGAAGAACCCCATTTCAAAGTGACTTATCAAAATGTCACTTGTCGCTTTAAAATTGTTGATTGCGAACCAATGAAGGCAGAAGCAAAAAATGGAATACCATCGCAGATACAAAAAATAATGAAACACATCAAAAAAATGTGGTCTGATAACAAAGAAGAATTGATTAAACGATGGACAGAATCTCGTCCAACCAGTCAACATCACGGACACCAAAAAATAAAATAGAATTGTTGCAAAAAATGTGAAAATAGAATATAATCATATTGTGTCAAACAAAAGGAGTCAAAAATGCTTACATTGATATTTATTATATTGAAATTGGTTAATGTTCTTAAATGTTCTTGGTGGTGGATATTGTTAACATTGGCTTTGGATGGTGGTTTATTTGGCCGCATATTCTAATCACTAGTGCTATAAAAATTAAAACGCACCAAATTGGTGCGTTTTTTGTTATGGGACTGCTTGCACTATCTTAGCAGAAAATAGGCAAGAGTTTACCGATTTAATGTTTGGGGTAAAAGAGTTTAAAGAAAAATGCCCAATTTCACCTAAGGGTGAAATTTGAATGTTTACCTAAATTGTGATAAAATAATATGTGTAATACAACAAAGGAATTGTTATGACACGTGGAATTATATATGTAATGTGGAATGAATTATTTCCGGACTTGGTAAAAATAGGTGTTACAAAAGGCAGTACATCAAAAGATGTTGAAAAGCGTCGCAAAGAATTATCACATGGCGAAAACATGCCACAACCATTCGAAGCAAAATTCGCAATTTGTGTTAATAATTATAATAAGATAGAACCCATGATTCACAATGCTCTTGGTAAGCTTCGCCATAATTCTCATCGTGAATTCTTTAAATTAAGTGTAGAAGAAGCGATTTGTCTGCTACGAACATACACTCTTAGCGGTGATGCAGAAGAAATCACAATAGATAATATAATGTTATCTAAAGATAAAAAAGTAATACAAAAAGTAAGAAAACAGCGTTCAAAAATTACGTTTAAAAAGCTTGGATTGCCAAAGGGTACAATATTAACATTTGTTAGTAATCCTAAATATACAGTAAAAACTTATAATGATTCTCGTATCGTGGCTATGCCAGATGGGACAACAAATACGATTTCAAAAGCAGCTAAAGATTATCGTAATAAAATAAATCCAAACAATGAAGTAAAAGGGTTGCCAGATGGTGCGACAGATTTTCTGTATAAAGGTAAAACTTTGGTTGAATTGGCGTTAAAAAATAATATTCTTTGATACAATGAAGTTTTTGTTGCACCATTATTTTTTCCATCGTTTCAGCGTTGGAAAAACTTCTTCACAATATTTACGCATCTGGTCCGGTGTCATATTTGCCTGCGCCGAAAAAGGTATCATCATATCAATATATTTTTCCATCGACACATTATCGACAAATTCACCATTTTTATAACAATACATACAATAATCAGA
Source organism: uncultured Pseudomonadota bacterium (assembly GCA_902771095.1). GTDB lineage: Bacteria > Pseudomonadota > Alphaproteobacteria > Rs-D84 > Rs-D84 > Enterousia. Next base: position 11,094 of record CACXVH010000002.1, on the reverse strand, counting down.
ATTTCTGGAACCATCTTTATTTGTTCCAAACAATTGTGAATCGTCCATAGGCATGGCACAACTCTGACAAATCCGCGACATAACAAATCCTTTTTGATTACAAAATAATTGTAACACATAAATTTAACCACGACCACAAAATAAAAAACACCCCGCAAGGGTGTGATTTTTATTTTGGTGGGAGTATGCTTGCATTAATCGAGCAGAAAACAAACAGCAGTTCGTTGATTTAATGCAACAGGTAAAAGCGTTTAAAGAAAAATGGTTGTGATTTTTAATAGAATCTTTTATAATGTTGTTGCAAGAGATTTTGACATGAAATATTTATTGTTTGTTTTTTTAGTGGTTTTAAGTGGATGTTCCTTGTTCAGAGAACAGGATGTAAATTGGGTACCGACAATTAGAACAGAAGAAGTGAGTTGTTGCATAACAGAACAGCAAGTTCATGGTGCTATTTATTCGGCTTTATTAAAACGCAAATGGAATATTGAAAGTCATACAGATAATAGTTTTATGACAAATATATATTGTGGTGAACAGAAAGTGAATATAATTTTTGAAAATACAGACAAGGAATATACAATCCTTGTTGGAAATGAAATAGAAAATGTTTATAAATATCGTTATTGTATAGAGTCTTATACAAATAAAATAAACAAATATATAAAAAAATACTTGAAAGGTGCAAAACAGAAAGCTGCGCGGAAAGAACTTAATGGGATAAAATAAAAGGTTTTTAAAATGAAAAAAATTTGTTTGTTAATGTTGTGTTTCGGGTTAAGTGCTTGTGATGATAATACCATTGTTGGAAAGTGTGTGCTCAATACAAGTAGCACAACAACAACTGAACAAAATGGAAAAGTTATAGAAACAAAAACAACTATCAAATATATATGCGGATGTTTTGAAAACAAAGAATCAGATTTGCCAGATTTTGGACCGTCAAATGAAGAGTTTTCATTTGAAACAACAGATAAAAAAACTGTGAATAATGTTGAACGTGTTGATGGTGTGGAATATAAATATACTGAAAAAACGGAAACTGTGGAAATTAGTGAAGCAGAATCAAAATCCTATGCAAATAAAGTTTGTGATAAACGATGCACAAAATGGTGCAAAGGGAATAAAAAGTAATTTCTAATAATTCTCTGGAATGCGGGTGAGACCTCGATACACAATAATAAAAATCTATAAAAATTCGTGGGAACAAAAACTCCATTTTTATGATTTTTCTAATTGTGTATCTGTGTAGTCGCTCGCTCGACACTTTTGTGTCGGCTGCGCGGCAATCGTAACGATTTCACTATGTTGCCACTTGTGAAATCTACTTGTTTTCGAACCAAAGGGATTCTTACCAAACCGCGACCGGCAAAAACAAAAACCGACCATACTTGGTCGGTTTGTGTTTTTGGTGGGAGCGGGTGGAGTCGAACCACCTCAGTCAAAGACAACAGATTTACAGTCTGCCCCGGCTCTCCGACTCCGGCGCGCGCCCTGAACTTTTTATATTTCTTTTTGGGGTCCCACTTCGTTAAAACTTCGTGGGACACTGAAATTTCTTAATCGTGCGCACTGCGCGCGATAACGAAATTTCGTGGTGCGAGCAGAGGGAATCGAACCCTCATTTCAAGCTTGGAAGGCTTGCATTCTAGCCTTTGAACTATGCTCGCTATAAATTCAAAGCCATACGATTATATCGTATTTTTTTATAAACGCAAGTGTTTATTCTTCAACCTCTACCACATCAATATATGAACGGGAAATTGTTTCTGGTTTTGCCGTTTCATATTCTGGGTTAGATATGGTTTCTGTTTTTTCCGCCGTTTCATAGATTTTTATCGGCGCATATGTTTGCGTGACTGTATCCATATCAGATGTATAGTTTGCACCGATTGTCTTGGTTTTGTATTCAGATTTTCTGCGTAAATCATCGGGTATGCTGATGTAATCACCAGGATTTATACCTGGGGTTGCCAATTCGCGTTCAGAAACATTGCGCAAATTTGTTGTTCTGATGTTATAAAGCGGTGTTAAGAAATTAGCAGGTGCATCCGCAAATGTGATTGGGCTGCCCGAACCATTTAATTCCATTATACGCAATGCGCGTTCTGATTCGCCAGATGGTTGAAGGCGGAAAGCGCCAGTTGTCCCCAGATATCCATTTGGATCATAAAGATATGCCGATTGATTTTTTCCAGAATATAACATGCCCAAAGCAAGGTTTGCCGCATCGTATCCAAAAGCAGCCAAATAGTCAGGGTCTTTGCCCCCCATCATATTATAAAGATTTATGAAATTGCCTGAAATTTCTGGCAAGGTGGCATACTTTGCGCCGCTCATTGTAAAATCAGATGCGATATCTGAACCGTGCCAAAGTGTTGTTCCGTAAAAACCAGCATCTTTATTACTTACCCCATAATAGCGCAAGAATGACGCCAGTGTTTTGGAATCTTCGCCGTTCCCAAGAAATAATATTGCATCATACGGTAATTGACCAAGTGTTTCTGTTCTTGATATTTTTTCCAGTTGAACACGCAAATTGTGTTTGTCAGCAGAAGATAAAGATTCTTTGGCAAGTATGTCTGATAAAACCTCTCTTGCGCGGGTGTTTGCGGCATTGCGTGCGTTATACATAGATGCCCGCTGGGCAGCATCTTTGATAGAATACGAATTGTTTGGCAGATAATAGAATAATCCGTTAATTGGCATATTATACGCAGATGACACGCGTTCTGCGACCGCCGCCATTTGCTTACCCGAATTATCATCTGGTGCCAGAACAAGCATATTTCTTGCGCCATCTTTTTGCATTTGGCGGACAATTGTTTCAATGCTTTGTGTTGGTATTAAATTTGTTGTTATTACATTGTCACCCAATGCATTGACATCAGATGTAAAAGATATAACTGGTATATTTGATGATTTCATATCGCGCAAATTTTCCGCATCTTCGGCAAATAATGGCCCGATTATAACATCTGGGTTTGTGCTAAGCGCGTTGCGAATCGCATCGTATCTGTTTGCTTTGTTGTTCGGCAAATCAAAGAAAGATACCTTGATATTTTGTTTTGTTTTGCGTAAAAAGGCGGTTTCAATAGATGTTTTTATGTCGTTGCCAGCAACCTTTGCATCGCCAGTCATCGGTAAAAGAACCGCAACATTCGCATATGGCCCAGCACTATCTGTCCCATACATAGATGTTGAATACAAATAACTAGATTGGATATCTGTCGGTGCAGATGTTCCAATTTCCGCAGTTTTCATAGCACGATTGCCAGAGCAACCAGCCAGTAAAAGCCCCAAACAAATTAAAAATTTATTCATCATTATTGAAAATCCTACTTCTTGTATGCTATCATTCTAATGCAAAAGGATTTAAAATGCAATCAGGACTTTACATTATTGGAACACCAATTGGAAATTTGGCTGATTTGTCGCCCAGAGCCATCGAAATTTTACAAAATGTTGACTTGATAGCGGCAGAAGACACACGCGTTTTTGGAAAATTGGCACATCATTTTAATATAAAAACAAAAACTGTGTCGTGTCATGAACATAATGAACGCGAAGTTATTGATTCTTTGATTGAAAAAATTCAAAATGGTTATGCGATTGCAGCGGTTTCTGATGCAGGTATGCCGGGAATAAGTGACCCGGGATTTCGTATTGTGCGTGCCGCGCGTGCAGCAGGTGTTGATGTGTTTGTTGTGCCGGGACCAACTGCTGTTATATCTGCGCTGGTGTTATCTGGTTTTCCAACAGACAGATTTACTTTCTGTGGTTTTTTTGATGAAAAGAAAGTGCGTGATGATAACAAAATTCGTCATACCATAATTTATTATGAAAGTCCGAATCGTATTATGAATACAATTAAAACTTTGGCATCTGTTATGCCAGAACGCAAAATAGCCGTTGTTCGTGAAATTACAAAAATTCATGAAGAAACTATTATTGGTTATCCGGCTGAATTAGTAAATATCGAACCACCACGTGGCGAGATAGTTATCGTTGTTGCGCCTGCACCTGATAAAAAAATGAGTGATGCGGAAATAAGTGAAATTGTAAATGATGTTATTTCTGGGTCTACAAAATCTGCGGCGGCTTTGGTTGCAGCGCGGGCTGGGATTTCAAAAAAGGAAGCATATAAAAAGTTGGTGAAAAAATCATGATAAAATTCGTTGGTTCTTTTGAAAATGTTAAATCTTTGCCGAATACGCAATTTGCCGAATATGCTTTTGTCGGGCGTAGTAATGTTGGCAAATCTTCGCTGATAAATGCGATTGTAAATGAAAAGATTGCGCGGACTTCGAATACACCGGGTCGGACACAAAGTTTAAATCTTTTTAATATACGCGATAAATCAATGATTGTTGATTTGCCGGGTTACGGATATGCACGTGTGTCCAAGGTAGAAGCAATGCGCTGGCTTCAACGGCTGGAAGAATATTTATTAAATCGTTCGCAACTAAGACGGTTATTTATATTGATAGATTCAAGGGTTGGTGTCAAAGATTCTGATATAGATTTAATGAATTTTTGCGATGAAAATGGAATCTGTTATCAAATTGTTTATACAAAAAAAGATAAACGCATTCGTGAAAAAGAACAATTAAAAATTGAACACAAAAATCATCCTGCGATGGTTGAAAAAATATTGGAAACATCTGCTGAAAAGAAAATCGGGCTGGATGAATTAAGGGATATTATCGGTGTTAAATAAAAATATTTTTAATGTTTCTAATCCTTGTAAAATGCTGGACGCGTTATGGGGCGAAATTGAAAAATATAAAAATGATTTTTCACGTGTTTTGATTTTTTTACCTTCGCGGCGCGCGATACGAAGTGCGGAAAAAATGATTGTTGATAAAATAGGGCATGCGGTTATATTGCCGAACTTAATTCCGTTGGGTGATGGCGCAGAAGAAGAAACACAAGAATATCAAGATGCAATTTCAAATACAGAACGCGTTATTGTTTTATCAAAACTTTTATCAATGGATGCAAATGTGAAAAATATTGCAACTGCGCTTCCTTTGGCGCACGATTTTATTCGTATGCAAGATTATTTGGAAAACGAAGGCGTTGATATAAATGATATTAATTGGTCTGAAATCATAGATGGTAAATATGCCGCCCATTTTCAAAACAAGGCGCGAATACTTGATATATTAAAACAATTACCAAATGACAGATTAACAACAACACAAAAAAGAAATGCTGATATTTTGTCTTGGATAAATCATTTGGATGAATATGATTGTGTGATTGTATGTGGGTCAACTGCTTCTGTTCCTGCAACGGCTACATTGATGGAAAATATTGCAAAAAGACCAAACGGGAAAATTATATTATCTGGAAGAATATCTGGGGCGGATGAAGATTTTTGTTTGGATACAAACCCGTATAATAACGAATATAAATTTTTACAAAAAATCGGGTTGAATTGGATAGAGGTTCAAACCATTGATGTCGGGAAAAATGAATGCTTTGATATTATGAATATTGCTTTTGGAAACAGCGGTCAACACATAAATAATAAATTACAAAATTGTAAATTGATTGAGTGTTTACGCGAAAGTGAAGAGGCAAGATGTGTCGCAGAAATCGCGGAACGCGCAATAAAACAAAATAAATCTGTTTTGGTAATTACACCCGACGCGGCGGCAAATCAAAGAATAAAATCAGAAATGATGCGTGTTGGTATAGATGCTGATTTTTCATCAGGAACCCCTGGAACAATGACAGATGTTGGTCGCGCAATATTAAATTTATTTGATAATTGGATTGAAAATAACAAAGATGGATTTGAAAGATTATATGCGAAAAATAATCATAATTTATTTGACATGTTGGTAAATTTTATAGATGAAAATAATAATTATAATTTTCAACCAAATTTTGAAGTGGAAAATGAAAATGATATTCCAATTTGGAAAGCGATAAAAGAAACATCAGATATTTTATGTGCAAATGATATTGTATTAAATGTTTTTGATGCGCGTTCTTTTGTTAATGACGCAATCGGAAGTGTTTCTGTGCGACCGATAAAAACAGAAGATTGTCGTGTGTGTGTGATTGGAACAATTGAATCGCGTATGCAAACTGCGGATGTTGTAATTTTAACCGGACTTAACGAAGGTATGTTCCCAAGCATTGGTTATGAAAATTCTTGGTTGCCCAAAAATATTTCACAAAAAATCGGATTACCGTCCCCAAATCGCAAGGTTGCTTTACAGGCATTGGACTTTATGATACTTTCGTGTGGGTCAATGGTTTATTGGTTGCGTTCGAAACAATCTGGGGGGGCATTGAATACAGAATCGCGGTTTTTATCGCGTGTGCGCGTTGCGATTGGCGATATTAAAACGGCAGACGATATTTTACAATCTGTGCGTGAAAGGGATAATGTAGAATATAAGCCGCTTGATTACAGTGCGCCAACACCACCGATTGATAAAAGTGATATTTATGTCACAGAAATTGAATTATTGATACATAATCCATATGCTTTTTATGTGAAACATATTTTACGCCTTAGACCAAAAGACGATTATTGGGTTTTGCCAGATGCACGAAATTTTGGAAATCTGGTTCATGATGTAATTGAAAGCGCAAAAGATTTTGACGCATCAAAATTGATTGCAGAAATGGATAAACGGGCAAAAATGGTTTTGCCACCAGATTCAATTTTGTTTTATTTCTGGCACAAAAGATTTTGCGAAATTGCCGCGTTTGTGGAAGAAAAATTCAAAGATAAAAAACCACAGTATATTGAAATTGCTGGGTCAACCAATATTGTGGGACGCAATGTTCGCGCGCGTGCAGATATAATCTGGGACGGTGTGGTTATGGATATAAAGACAGGGGCGGCGCCAACAAAAAAACAGTTGATGGATGGCACTATGCCACAAATTGCGTTGGAAGGGTATATGATGCAAAATGGTGGCTTTCCAATAAAAATGAAAAATGTATCTGTTGTCCCAGTTTTGCAATTTTTACAATTAAAAAATGGCGATTTAGATTTGATTGAATATACGGATGATACGGCGCAAATGATGATTGATAATACTGTGCAAAAGGTGCGTGAATTATTTGGACAATACAGCACTGATAAAGTTGCAGAATACGAATATCGCGAAGCAGTTGGTGCAAAATATCATGAATACGATGATCTGGCACGGGTAGGGGATTAATCTTTTAATTCCAACACCAATCCACAATGGTCTGATGGTTTTGGGGCTAATCTTGGTTGCATATCGATTTCACAATTTTTAACCGTTTTGACTGCTGTCTTATTGCAAAGAAAGTAATCAAGACGCAATCCCTGTTTATTTCCAACCGTATCACGTCCGCGATAGCCGTACCATGTGTATCCGGTATCGTTTGGGTGCAGTGTTCGCCACGCGTCTGTCCAACCAGCATTCAACCATTGTTGCATGATTTCGCGTGCCGCTGGGGCAGAAATTGATGAGCCAACATAATTTTTTGGATTCCATACATCTTTGTCGCGAATTGCTACATTAAAATCGCCACCGATTATAACAGGTTCTTCACTGTCAAGGTATTGAGAAATGTATTTTGTAAATGAATTCATCCAATCCAATTTATAAGGGAACTTTGGCGATTCAATACAATCACCGTTTGGCATATACACATTTATAATACGAATATGTCCGTTAACCACACATTCCAAAAAACGGGCATTTGTATCTGGGTAAGACGGCATACCAAGAATAGTGTCTTCAATAGAAAATTTTGAAAAAGTAGCGACCCCGTTCCACGATTTTTGCCCAAAAACCTTTATATTATATCCGTATTCGTCCAATAAATTATACGGAAAATTGGCGGTTTCAACCTTTAATTCTTGGATTAAAATAGTGTCGTATTCATTTTTGCGCAAAATTTCCATAAAACTTTCGATATGGGCGCGTATAGAGTTAATGTTTAATGTTAGTATTTTCATAATTGCAATCTTTATTTAATAATATTATAATATACCACGTCCAATATAAAAACAACAAGGATTTTATGTTATGAACATGTATCATTTTTTAGAGCAGGTGGCGCAAGAATCGCCAAATGCTTTGTATTTGGTACGCGAAAAAATCACATTCAAAGAAGTTCTGAATTTAATACATAAACGTGCGACTACTTTGTATAATGCCGGTGTTAGGGCTGGCGATGTTGTTGGGCTATTGGCGCATAATATTCCAGAATTTCCTGTGACTCTTTTCGCAATTTGGTATTTGGGCGGGACTGTGTTGTTATTGGACACGAATTTGACACCGTTTGAATACGATAATATGACCAAGACAGTTGGGTGCAAGTTTGTATGTGCCGAAAAATCTTTCTTCTATGAAACCAAGAATTTTAAATTCTTTGATATAGAAACCAAAGATGGTAAAGCAGATGCAAAGATAAAACCGGCAAAAATGTCAAGTGATGATATCGCAACGATGTCGTTCACATCTGGTTCGACTGGTAACCCAAAGGTTGTTCCGTTAACCCATGGTAATTTAAAGACATCGTCTGATTGCTATGCAGAAATGGGGCAATGGATTCACAAAAATGAAATAATGTATGGCTTTTTACCACTTTACCATGTCTTCGGTTTTGCAGCGGGTATTTTGGCACCTATGCATTTTCATATGGGAATTTTATTACAGCCGACAATAAACCCAAAAAATATTTTGGATGATTTTAAAACCTATAAACCGCACTGTATCCCTGCGGTTCCCCGTCTTTGGGAGGTTTTTCGTAACAAAATAATCGAAGGGATTAAGGCGAAACATATGTGGTGGTTTGCATCGTTTGTATTAAAACATCAAAAAACTTTGAAAAAAATCGGTTTTGGTTGGTTGGTGCGTCGTGTGCAAAAACCAATACTGGATATCTTTGGTGGTCGTGTCAGTTTAATGATTGCGGGCGGTGCAGCAACTAAGCCAGAGGTGGAAAGTTTCTATGAATCACTTGGGGTGGCTTTTATTCAGGGCTATGGTTTAACAGAAACTGTTGGGCCATTTTGTTGTTCAAGACCTGTGAAACATCGCGTTCCGTTTGCGTTTGGAACACCTATTGGATGTTCTGAATGTACAATCAGGGATGTCAATGACAAAGGTATTGGCACGTTATGGGTTCGTGGTCCAAATATATTCCATGGTTATTTGAATAATGATGTGGCGAACAAAGAACTGTTTGATAAAGACGGCTGGTTTAATACGGGCGATTTGGTATATTTGGATAAAAATAATCAATACCATTTTGCTGGTCGTAAAAAACAAGTTATCGTTTTAGATTCTGGTAAAAATGTTTATCCTGATGAACTGGAAGCGCTGTTCATGGATATACCGGGGGTCAAAAATGTTGCTGTGTTCGAACACAAGGTAAAGGGTAAAACAGTATCTTATGGTGTGTTTTCTGTTGAAGAAGGTATGACAATGGAAAAACTGGCAAAAGAAGTTGCAAGTGCTAATAAGAAAGTTGCATCATACAAATGGGTGACACACTTTGCGATGACAACCGAAGAATTACCAATGACCAGTACCCAGAAAGTTAAACATCATATTGTTCGTCAGAATTTAATAGACGGTAAATATACGAACAGACATGAATAATTATTAAAAGTTAAGAAAAGGTGATAAAAATGAATATGTATGAATTACTCGAAAAAAATGTAAAAAGAAATCCAAAGACCGTATTTTTGGTCCGTGAAAATGTAACATTTGAACAAATGCCTGAATTGATAAAAGCGCGTGCAACAAGTTTAAAAAAAGCAGGGGTAAAACCTGGTGATGTTGTTGGACTGCTTTCACATAATTTACCGGAATTTCCAATAACACTTTTTGCAATTTGGTATTTGGGCGGGACTGTGTTGCTGTTGGACACAAATTTAACACCAGCAGAGTATAATAATATGACACTTTTAACAAATTGTAAATTGGTGTGTGCTGAAAAATCTTTCTTTTATGATAATAAAATATTTAAGTTCTTTGATATTCAAACAAAGGATAAAGAAACAGATGAAAAATTAAAAACTTATCCGTTAAAAGATAAAGATATTGCCACATTATCATTTACATCCGGTTCAACTGGAACACCAAAAATTGTGCCATTAACACACTTTAATTTGGTTTCGTGTTCTGATAATTTGGAATATCTGAATCAATGGTTAAAGCCAGGTGAAATGTTCTATGCGTTTTTGCCACTTTACCATGTGTTTGGTTTTGCGGTTGGATTCTTGGCACCACTTCATTTCGGAATGGGAATATTATTGCAATCGACAATTAATCCTAATGCAATTATGGCAGATTTTGCGCAATATAAACCTCAGGTTATACCTGCGGTGCCAAAGTTGTGGGAAATATTCCGCAAAAAAATTATCGAAGGTATCAAGCAAAAGAAAAAATGGGGATTGGTGTCTTTCATTATGAATAATCAAAAGTTCTTGCGTATGATTGGATTAGGCAAACTGGTTGATAAAGTATTAAATCAAATTCGTTCAATTTTTGGTGGTCGTGCGCGTCTTTTGGTTGCTGGTGGCGCTGCGACAAAGCCAGAAGTGGAAAAGTTCTATACTCAACTGGGGATGGCTTTTGTTCAAGGTTACGGTATGACAGAAACTGTTGGGCCAATCTGTTGTTCAAAGCCATTGAAAAAACGTGTTCCATATGCTTTTGGTGCGCCGATGGGCGATACAGAATGTCAAATTCGTAACAAAGATGAATCTGGTATCGGTATGCTTTGGGTTCGCGGTAATCAGGTTTTAAATGGTTATTTAAATAATGAAGAAGCAAACAAAGAGGCATTCGATAAAGACGGATGTTGCTGTACAGGCGATTTGGTTTCTATGGATAAAAATGGCGAACTACATTTTGCAGGTCGTAAAAAACAAGTAATCGTTTTAGATTCTGGTAAAAATGTTTATCCTGATGAATTAGAAGGGTTATTCATTGAAATACCAGGTGTAAAAAGTGTCGCTGTATTTGAACATGAAATAAATGGCAAGACAGTTGCATACGGTGTGTTTTCTGTTGAAGAAGGTATGACGATGGAAAAATTGGCTGCTGCGGTGGCCGCAACTAATAAAAAAGTCGC
>CACXVH010000001.1 GCA_902771095.1 uncultured Pseudomonadota bacterium | reverse complement strand
TTACAATCTGCGGTGGATGCACTGGATGGTATATCGGTTGCAAATAATGGTGCGGAAATTAAAATTGAAATTGCAAAACAAATCGTCCCGATTTGTTTTGGGCTTAGCAATAGATTACATGTGTGTGTGTGTGTGTGTGTAGGTTTCTGCGGGTTTCAGCGTTTTTGACCATTTTTTTATTCATTTCTTTCTCCTTTTATCAATGTATCAATGTATGAATTATATCAAATTTTAAAATTCAAGAAAAGTGTTTTTTATCGCATAAAAAACAACCCGCAAAAATGCGGGTGTTTCTTTCTCCTTTTTCGTTCTATTGAACAAAACTTTTATTTACATATTTTTATCATGTCATCGATTTCGGCATTTAATACCAAATCACATGTCTTTTGTTTTTCGATTTGTGCCAAAGCATAAACCACCGTTGCATGATCGCGCCCACCACATACATTGCCAATTTCTGTTAATGATAAATTTGTTGCGCCCTTTAATGCAGCCATCATTATCTGACGCGCACGCACAAGGCGACGGGTGCGCGAATTTCCACAAATTTCATCAAATGATACAGACATTTTTTCACACATAGATTTAACCATCCAAATTGGTGTCTTGCTTTTCGCCAACACATCACCCAATAAACGAGATGCGACATCCATATCAACAGTTTCGCCCATCAATTCAGTATATGTTTTGATTTTATTTATAATGCCATTTACCAAATGTCCATCCGCAGAAATTCTTTTGGATAATTCTTCGGCAACATCTGTTTTAACACCACCACGAATTAACATCGCACGACGAACATACGCATTTGGTTGCGCCAAATCAACCACCAACCCAGATGCAAACAAAGATTGAACGCGTCTGTCAAAACCAGTCAATGCGTTTGGCGTAGCATTCGCAGTCAACACCACACTTTTGCCGGCATTTTTCAAATCAATCAACAATTGTAAAAATTCATCCATTGTTGCGCGTTTCCCAGCCAGCGCACAAACATCATCCATCATAAAGATATCGCATTTACGGCAATAATCTTTGAATGAAAATATTGTTTTATCGCGAAGCGAACGCGTAAAGTCCGCAACAAATTGACCGCCACTCATTTTTACAATGCGTTTTTCAGATGTATTATAAATACAATCTAATAACATAGATTTTCCACATCCAGCATTGCCGTATATAAACAGTTGTGAAAACGAAGCATTCCCCAATGCTATTTTTTTACATGCCGCCAATGCGAACATATTTTCATCACAAGAAATAAATTTATCAAATCCATTTTTATTTTGTGTATTTTTGACCGGTGTAAATTCACAAACAACATTATCGTTTGCAGAAGTTACAACACGATTCGCACCATTAACACATATATTTATATCCAAAGAAAAATCCGCCGCTATATTTTCCAGGATTTTTCCGTATTCCTTTTTAACATAGTCGGCGGTGAATTGATTTTGCGCAACAACATCCAAGCAATTTTGACAGACCGTAAATTGCAAGGGGGCAATCCAGGTCTGGAACGCGGCAGAATCTATTTTTTCTGCAACCGCAGCCCTGATTGATTCTATATTCATATTTTGTTTTGTTGCTATTGCTTGCATGACCTTTGCTCCTTGTCCTTCCTTGCAAAAGAGTTCGCCATTTCATTTTGGGATAGTATAAAACCACCCCGCGTACAAACATCAAATGTTCATTTAATATTTATACGCGCCCTACTCTTTCTCTCGCTTTGGTGATTGATTTTTAATCAATATTTTTTCAATTAAAAACCAATCGCTTTTATCTTTTTGATTGATGTAAATCAATCGTTTTGGATATGTGAATAATTTATAAGATTAATTTCAGTTTGCAACCAAATGTTAAACTATTTTTGAACATTTATTTTTTGACAACGATTCGTTTTTTTCTTGGTTTTTCGCACTTTGTATATACACTGTATATACATACAAAAAATCAAATTAAAACATATCCACCGTCTTGTTTTCTTATTAAACCTTGTAATTCCAATACAACTAAATCTGACTTGATTTCCGGAACAGTTTTTTTGACAAGATTTGCCAATACAGATTCTGACACCGGAATCATTCCCAACTTATCCAAGATATCATTTTTATATGTATTATTTTTTTTATCTTTTTTATTTTCATCGTCAAAAAAATCTTTTGATGACATACAAATTGTTGCCAAACCTTTTTTTATCAAAGAATTTGGACCCATACTTCGCGCATCACTTGGGTGTCCAGGCACCGCAAATACGGGCTTTTTGTAATCAATTGCGAATCGGGCGGTGGTCATACTGCCAGATTTTATATCGGCTTCACCTATAATCAACATTTCGGCCAGTCCTGCAACCCAACGATTTCTTTGAACAAAATTGGTTGTGACTGGTTTTAATCCAACTGGCATTTCACTTATTACCACACCGCGTTCGACAATTTCATAATAAAGCGATTCGTTTTCCAGTGGCCATATATAATCAACACCCCCAGCCAACACAGCAATCGTTTGCGTATTTCCGTTTGACTTTAACGCACCGATATGCGCCGCCGAATCAGTTCCCATTGCCATACCAGAAACAACGGCGTAATTATGTTCTGAAAAACTTTGTGCCAATTCAGACACAAAATTCATCCCAGCCGCAGTTGAATGACGCGTTCCAACAATTGCGACCTTCTTTTTTTGTAAAGTTTCAATATTTCCGCGCGCAGTTATTACAATTGGATGATTTTTTATATTCAACAATTCAGATGGATAATACGAATCATCTTCAAATATATATTGTATACCTAATTCATGTGCCATATCGATTTCGCGCTTAACAGAATCAATAAAAATTTCTGATAAATTCAACGAATCGATTATTGCATCCAAATTGCCATACTGTTCCAGCAACACATTATACTTTGCCGGACCAATTTTTGGTGTCCTTAATATCAAAAGTTTTTTTAATAAATCGTTCATAATAAAAAAGATTGTAGAACAGCCCACAATCTTTTTTAAGTAAAAAATTCAAACAACTTTATTCTTCAACCCACATAAAGACATAACCTTCATCTATACGTTGATTGACCAAGCTGTTATTCTTGTTTCTCCAATAATCCTCACGACTATCCACGTGTATCATGTCGAAACGCGGGTCATCATCTACACCAACAACTTGTGTTCCGCCACTACTGCCACCAGTATTACCCGCCGCCTGTTGTGTATTAACAACCTTGTAAGAATGTGCAGGCGTAATCACAGGAAATCTTGAACCCGTGCTGGTTGTCCCGCCAGATGTCCCAGCCGATATTGTTCCAGTTGACGTCTTTGGTTTTACACGAATTGTTCCGATACGCGAAGTCGTAGCAGTTGATGCAGTTGATGCAGCCGATGGTTTCGCCGCCGTCACTTTTGCAGGGGTAACCTTTGCCGCACTGGTGGTTGTGGTTTTCGCCCCAGCCGCTGGTGTTGCAGCACCACTTCCCAAAACACGAACCGATGAAGCACCAAAAGATGCCACTGGTAAAATCAACAAAGCAAAAATTAAAAACTTTTTCATTTTTTATTCCTTTTTTTAATTAGTATTTAACGACATTCGCTTATTAAACTTTTCACATCAACCCCTTTGACAGTCGTGTCATTATTATTATCCAATACCTTTAATGCGTTACAAATTCTGTCATATTCTGATTTATTCTTATTTTTATATACCAACAATTGAGATCTGTATAATTCCGTTGGGGTTAATGATTTTTGTCCCATGACTTTGCCATCAATCAATCTATTTCCGAATGCTTCCATAATACCAACACCAAGACCAGCACCACCAACGGTACTAGCAACTATACCGCCAATACGGGCACCTTTTTTGGCATCCAAGATTCTTTTTTCCATATCTTTTTCATTTGCCCAAGAACCGCATTCTATGTTCTCGCCCCACATAAAATACTTTGCAGGAACATCAGACACAGATATTTTTGCATCATCAGATTTTAATTCCACACGGACAAAACAAACATTATTTTCTGGATTTTTAACATCTTCGTTCATACTGGCATAATTAGAAACATCACTGTACTTGGATGCCCAGACGAAAGTATTCCCAACACCGATATTGTTGTTTATACACGCATTTCTTTCTGCTTCGCGTCTATCGACCTCTGTTTCTACTGCCACAGAATTAATATTTGATGGATTAATACCGACACCATTCAACTGGTTCACAGAAGCAGTATAACGTGGTGCTGTTGTCACCATCTTTCCAACCATTGTCGGACGGGCATTTTGGGCAGCATTTACCCCAGAAACCAACATAGACAAAACGACAAAAGAAACAAAATATTTCATACTACATTCCTCTTTATGATACACATTATACCACAAAATAGAGTTAAAAACAAATTATAAATACAAAAAAAGATTAGCCGCCAAGCGCAAAGCAAAGATATCGCCAAAAATCCAATTCCTACACCGAAACTTATGAAAAATCCGAGCACAGGCATTATACAAAAAACAACCAATGCACCCGCCGAAGAAAAACCTGTGGACAAAGCCACAATTAACCATTCAACGCCACATATAATAAAAAGAATCGGATTCACCGCCATCAACACACCAAAAAGCGCAGATACACCTTTGCCCCCATGAAAGCCCAACCAAATCGGAAAGCAATGCCCAATTATCGCAAAAAAACCACACCACACCGAAAAAGCATCACCACCAATATATTGTCCGATTAAGACCGCAAATATCGCCTTGAACATATCAAGCAACCAAACCAAACCAGCAAGACGCAAACCACCGACCCGCATAACATTAGTTGCACCGATATTACCAGAACCAACTTTTCTGATATCGCCCTTGTTAAACAACTTTGCGATGATTAAACCAAAAGGGACAGAACCCAATAAATAAGAAATAATGATTGCAAATACATATAACATATTATTTTTCCTTGATTTTACATTTGTTTTTTATACAATAGCACCAAAACACTTAAAAACAAAAGGAAAAAAAAGTGGCAAATCATAAATCATGCAAAAAAAGAATTTTGGTTACGGCCAAAAAGAACGAAATCAACACAGCGCGCAGAAGTGCTGTGAAGACGGCAACAAAAAAAGCGATTAAGGCAATTGAATCTGGCGATAAAACCGCGGCAATTGCTGCAACGCGCGCTGCGGAAAGCAAAATTATGAAAGCGGCTGGCAAAACAATGCCAAAGAAAGCAGCTTCACGCAAGGTTTCCCGTTTGGCAAAAAAAGTTGCCAAAATCGCATAATTAAAATTGCAAAAAAATTTACCGCCCAATCGGGCGGTGTTTTTATCTTATTATATATATTAATTCAAAGGGGTACCCCAGTGTTGTTGGATACTGCGTTCAGCATCCATCGGGCTAACCAAAACCTGCGGTGTCAAGATAACAACCAACACTTCACGCGAAGCCGCCGTATCACGAGACCCAGACAACGCCATAAAGTCCGCATCACCCAAACCGTATCTTGTATCGTTGTTCTTTTGCTTTTCAAATCCAGACACGACCAACATCTGACCGGACTCCATAATAACTTCTTGCATGAACGAACGTTCTTCAACCTCTGGCAACTGCAAAGTCACCGCACCAATTGTCTGAGTTGACATCTTTAACAATTCACGCACAGACATTTTGAACAGCAACAAAATCTTGCCATTTTCCAAAACATTCGGCAACAATTGCATCGAAAATCCTGTTTCCAAATCGTCTTGGTCAACTGTACTTGATTCCACAGTCGTAAATGTTCGCGATTCAAAACGTTTAATATATCCAGTAGTTTTTGTATTCGTCACAGGCGCAACACGATTATTACGCGTTGTCACACCAACATTGGTCACCAAAGACACCTTACCCTGCTTTGCCAATGCCTCAATCAAAGCATTTGTTCCGGCGATTCGTGCCATTGAACCATTATTGATTTGGTCATTTGTATAAGCACCTTCGACAACATTACCAGATGCATCAATATGTGTCGCCCCAGTCAAAGCAGATACTGCATTAGACAAAACCGCGATATTCATAGAAGATGTTTCTGTGGATGCCAAATTATTCTTTGGATTGGCAACCAAATTTAAACCAGACGCAGAATTTATCGCCGCCGCTAAATTCAAACCAAACGCAGATTCATTAGATAAAGATACCTGTAACACTTTTACATCAATCGTTACCAATTGTGAAAGTCGTTTATTCTGTTTCGCAATATAATCACTAACACGCGCCAACACCGAAGGTGAAGCAGTTACGGTTATTGTTCCCAAACTGCGCGATACAGTAAATTGAGCATTTTTTGAATTGTTTATAATAGAATTGATTGTCGCTTCTACTTCGTCCCATTCTTTTAATGTAGATTCTAATGATACCTGATTACCGCTATCTGTTTGGACAGACGATTGATAAGACACATCTGTTCCCAGCGCATATAATGTATAAGTTCTTGTTTCTGTTTCATAAAACACGATTGAATCTTTGTCATAATACCACAACAAATCTAAATCTGTCGCAATCTGGGAAAGCAAACCAGATAGTTTTCCAGTATACGCAACATCAACGGTCTTTCTTAATTTTTCACTATCAACCTGACTGTCTATTTTAACCGGGATACCAGTAATAGAATTAATGTCGTTTGCCAAAACCTGTAAAGTCACAGGTTCATTTAACAATATAGTAATACCTGTGTCTGTTTCAAATTTTGATGGCAAACTATTCTTGTGTTCCAATAGTGTAGATTTATTACCCAACCAAACACCTTCGGACATAGAAACAGTATCACCATCATAAACCTTGGCACGGGGATTTTTTGCCATTTCAAAGGCCTCATACGCGTTGACAAAATTTTGGTCCACTTCTGCGGACACTTTGGCTGATTCATGCAATGTGCACCCAGACAACACCACACTAAAAAACAACCCAACCAAGAATATATTTAAACGCATTTTCATGTTTTCCCCTTTCCCTCTTTCTATATTTCTGCAATTTATTCTTCCGAAGTTGAAACGACCACTACACGATTACCTTTGTAAAATTTTGCATATGGAATTGGTGTTGCGCGTTCAAAATTACGAACCAAAGCAGAAGCGACATCCATAAAACGGCCTTTGAACACAGCACTTGCTTCAATCGGGTATTCACGCGCAGTTGTCCAGACCAAATCCCAGCCCGCTTTATCACACCAAGATTGCAAAACTTCGCGTAATGTTTGACCATCTGCAACGACCCACGAACGAACCTGGTCTTGAACAGGGTCATTGATTTCTTCTTCGATATAACCGTTAACACTAACCTCTGTAGCGACACCACCATTTTCAATACCGTTTACCGAATTACAAGTTTTTTCCGGTGCAAATCCAGCGCGTTGTGCAAACACAGCATAAGAATCTGCATTTGCCGCCATACCACAAGTTTTTCTTGCACTGCGCGATACAGCCAACACAGAACCACCATCATCTTCCATCATTTCACGACGCATTAACGGCATTTCCGCACCATTTGCACATTCATAGTCAAAACCTTCGGGTATCATATAGCCATTTGAAATATTTGGACCACCAGACCACCCTGTCCCAACAGTATTAATATTGTTTTCAATAATCAATCCGGAACCAATCCTGTTGACAATCTTTTCTTCACCGCCACAACCAGTTGTTTCGTCACAAACGATTTCAACATCTGCCTCAGACCCCGGCAATGGCCACACAGGCACTTCTTCCCTAACTGGTTCAACATAATCTTCTTGGACGTATTCTGTCACTTCCTGATGAGAATCACCAAAAACCTCAGAAGTTACAACCTGGGGCATTTCGGCAAAAGCAGACCATGAAAAACACCCGACCATCACAGCAAAAAAACAATTCTTACAGGACATTTTTTTTCCTTTTATTTAATTATTATATTTAATTATATCAATTTGACCGAATCTGTGCAAGAGTTAAAAACACAAATTTTAAAAAAAATATAATTTGATAAAAAATCGCACGAATCGACAAAACATGTTATACTAAGACAAAAAAGAACCGAAAATCGGAGAAAAAAATGGAAAATATAACAATAACAATCATGCTTATCGTATCAACAATATGTATAGTTAGTTCTTTGTTTTTACTTATTAATTTGCATAAAAATATACGCGAATTGACAAAAACTTTGACCCACCAATACAATTTGATTGTGAAAATGCAGAATATCCTTAAAAGCAAGGCGACAGTCAACGAAACTACGGACAAGGCGGAAATAATTTACCAAGACCTTTTGCAAGATTTAATTCCAATCATGGCATCCATAGATGTAATGCCACGAACAACTTCGGAACATCCGCTTTGGCGCGCATTGGGTGGGATTATGGACGAATACGCAAAAAATCCTTTTGTTTTGGAAAAATTGCGTCGCGCAATAAAACTAGATTCAAACATAGCGCACAATGTCGCACATTACCTTAATCGTACAAATATGTTTCTTCAGCACATGTCTGCTACAGACACAGATGGCATATTATCAACAACCTTTACAGATGGTCTGCTGGGGCAATCTTTGACATTTTTTGCCCAAGCACAAGCATTGGCATCAAGCGATAAATGAAAAAATTAAACGAAAAACTTATTCGCGAAATTTCATCGCAACGAAACGAACCAAAATGGTTACTAGATTGGCGACTTAATGCATTCAAAACTTGGAAAAAAATGCAAGAGCCACACTGGGCAGAAATTGATTACGAACCAATCGATTACGATTCATTGAATTATTACAACGAAAAGAAAAAAATTAATAATTCAGATTTGAAAAAGACCTATGAAAAAATGGGGTTACCAGAATCTGAACAACGCGCCCTGCTTGGCATGGCAACAGATACAGTTATCGACAGTAAATCTGTTCACACATCTTTTACTGACGAATTAAAAAAATTAGGCATAATATTTTTACCGTTATCCGAAGCAGTGCAAAAATATCCAGATTTAGTTAGACAATATTTGGGGACTGTTGTTCCGGCAAACGATAATTTTTTTGCAGCGCTTAATGCAGCCGTATTTTCAGATGGAACTTTTGTTTATATTCCGCGCGACACAAAATGCCCCATAGATTTAGCCAGTTATTTCAGAATTGAAACCGCAAAAATTGGACAATTTGAACGAACATTGATTATTGCGGAAAAAGGTTCCACACTTTCTTATATGGAAGGATGCAGCGCCCCACGCCGTCCAAATCATCAATTACACAGTGGTGTAGTAGAAATAATTGTTCATGACAATGCATATGTAAAATATTCAACTGTTCAAAACTGGTATACGGGAGATTCTGCCGTACACAGCAATTTTAAAAACACAAAAAATGGTATATTAAATTTTGTCACTAAACGCGGAAAATGTTTCAAAAATGCAGGTCTTGATTGGACACAAATTGAAATTGGCTCTAGCATGACTTGGAAATATCCATCAACAATTTTGTATGGCGATAATTCGCATAGTGATTTTTATTCTCTGTCTATTACCCGTGGAATACAACAAGCGGACACGGGGACAAAAATGATTCATATTGGCGATAATACAAAATCTAATATTGTTTCATATGGTGTGGCAACAGATTATTCCAGACAAACTTTCCGCAGCACAGTTTCTTTTTCCGGCAAAAATGGAAAAAATGCTTCTAAGTGCGACAGCCGTATTATCGGCGACAACGCGACTGCGAACACGATTCCAACGATAATTCATTCAAACGGTCTAAACGAACAATCGCATGAGGCAACAACAGGTGCAATTGATAAAAACACCCTGCTTTATCTTATGCAAAACGGAATTGATGAAGACGAAGCGATTGCACTTATTATCGGGGCAAATGCATCACCAATAATTTCTAGATTACCAATGGAATTCTTGGTAGAATCAAAACAATTAATACAAATGGCTTTAACAAAGGAATAAAAAATGCTTGAAATAAAAAATCTTTGCGTATCAATGGACGGGAAACCTTTGTTAAAAGATATCAATATGATTATCAAAAATGGTGCGCGTCATCGATTGGCTGGTCATAACGGTTCTGGAAAATCTACATTGGTCAATACCATAGCAGGCGATTCTTCATACACTATCGATTCTGGTAAAATAATTTTTAACAAAAAAGATATAACACATGAAAACGCAACAACACGTGCGCTGATGGGAATTTTTTTGGGCGCCCAAAATGTTCCAGAAATTCCGGGATTAACAGTTCTTGGTTTCCTTAAACATTCTATGGCGGCACACAAACATTTTGAAACAGGCAAAGATTTATCAATGGGCGAATTCTTGGAAAAATTAGAAATGGCACGCGAAGAATTAAACATCCCAAAACAATGGTTAAACCGTTATGTAAATGTCGGTTTTTCTGGTGGTGAACGCAAACGCATTATGTTGTTAAGATTATTACTAACACAACCAAAACTGGCAATTCTTGATGAACCAGATTCTGGTGCAGACAAAGATGTTCAAAAACAAATAATTGACACAATAAACAAAATGAAAAAAACGACATTTTTATTCATATCACACCAAGATAATTTTTCATCGTCTATAAAAATAACCGAAACAACTACTTTATCAGACGGGAAAATTGTGATACAATAACAAAGACAATAAAAAAGGATAAATCATGCAAATAGAAAAAACACCTTTGAAATCATGGTTATTAACCAAACCACTTATGTTCACACTCTGGTTTTTGATATTGGGGTTAATACTTGGTTTTGGATATTCAGTGATACAAAGTGTATTTAACTTTGAAAGTATCACACCACTTTATATTTTATTGGCATTAACATTTATTTTGCCTGCGTGTTATACGATACAAAAATTACCACGCGATAAAATGAATCAAAGTGATTTCGTCGCAATAACAAATGGTGCCGGACTTATTTCAATTATTGCATCCTTTATTGCTGTTTTAACCATAGGTGGCTATGGGGCAAATATTCAACGCGATATACTGATGTTGTATATATCTCATCCGACAACATTTTATACTTTGTTATCGCTTGTAATGTTGACATCTTTGTATTTAATTGGGGTTGCCCTATCTGGAATTTACGCAAAATACAAACGCGTGGTTACATTGGGTGTATCCCCATGGAAGGTTATTTTATCCATGCCTTTTGCATTTTTATTGATGTGGACCCCGGGTTATTTAATCAAAGATAAAGAGATAAAATCAGCACTGGAAATCAAATCACAATGGTATTCAAAATTGAATAAATGGGTGTTGTCTAATTTTGGCAATACATTATTCGCATTTTTACTGTTAATATTTTTCAAAAGTTTAATTGCTGGATCAGCAACTTTGATTCTGGCGATTATATCACTGGTTATTTATGCATTGTGGTACACGAAACATAAATCAGATTTTGTTAAGAATATTAACAAAGGATATGCTTTAACCGCTGTTGGTATAAACCTTGCCATATTATTGGCAGTTATAATACAATACATATAACATTAAGGAATAAAATATGAATAACCTTGTATTTTTCATTGCTTTAATATTTTTCTTGTGGATTGGTCGTTCTTTATTTATTCCATTATTGTTCGCAACATTTTTATGGTATTTGTTAAATGCAATCGCTGCATATTACAGAAAGATTATGCCATGTTATAAAACATCAACTGGCTCATGCAAGGTTCCAACAAAATTATACAACATAACATCTGGCATATTATCTTTTGCCACAGTCAGTGGAATTATATATTTATTTGCAACACAAATCGAACCAATGTTGGTTGAACTATACAATTCTACACCTGTATTACAACAAAAGTTGTTTATTTTTTCTGATTATTTATCTGATAAAACAGGGATAAAAATAGATATGAATTTGGTGCCGAATTTACCCCAGATTGCTGGATATATCGGCTCTTCTTTGGCGGGCATCGCAACATCTGTTGGTATGGTTTTGATATATTTGATATTTATGTTCATAGAACAAAGTTCTTTTAACAAAAAAATTGATGCTATGCCATTGTCAAAAATCAAGGCGAAAAAATTGCGTTATATATTGAACAGCATTGATGAAAATATGAAAAAATATTTGTTTACCAAGACATTTATTTCTGCTGCAACTGGTTTATGCGCTTATATATTACTAAGAATAATTGGTTTGGAATATGCCAGTGTCTGGGCATTTATAATATTTATTCTTAACTATATACCAACCATTGGCTCTATATTGTCGTGTGCATTACCAATCGCTTTTGCATTGATAAGTGGTGACACATGGCACCTGCCCTTATTTACAGCCATTTCTTTGATTACCCTAGAAATTGTTTTTGGAAATATAATTGACCCAAAATTAACAGGAAAGACATTAAATATATCAACACTGGCTATATTGATAAACTTGGTATTTTGTGGAATGATTTGGGGACCAGCAGGTATGTTTTTCAGTGTTCCGATTTTGGCAGCTGTTTATATCACAACAGCACAATTCGAATCAACACGATGGATTGCGACATTACTTTCCACAGACGGAAAAATTCCAGACGAAACACAGCCAGATTAAATCCTTTTTAACAAAGCGATTGCGTTTTCCAGAATTATTTTGGCAGACACAGAATCTAATTCTTGTTTTATCTTAGGTATGCTTTTGCGCCCTATTTCTTCTTGGGCGGCGGCGCTGGTCAAATTTTCTTCGATAAAAATTATTGGTAAATCTGTCTTTTCAGACAAACAATTTGCAAATTCACGCACCATTTTTGTTGTATCAGAATCTGTCCCATCCGCATGCAAAGGTAACCCCAATACGATTCCAGACACTTTATCAGTTGAAATTATACCTACAACTTTTTGAATTAATTCATTTTGGGTTTTAACAGTTATTTGGGGTCTAACAAAGACAAAACCGCGATTTTCGTCTGATATGGCAACCCCGCATCTGCGCAGTCCCCAATCCAGACCAATTATGCGCCCATTGCGCGGAAAATCCTTGTAATCAGATAAAATCATTGTATAATACCCCTTGGCTTTAAATAATAGGATTCAAAATGGCATTTAGCAAGCAACAATTACATAAATTTGCAAATTTAATAAAAATTGAAATATCTGATGAAAAATTAGAAAAGATGAATATCGACAGCGTAATCGAATGGCTGGATAAATTACAGAAAATTGATACAACGGGTGTTAAACCAATGTTATCCCCGGCTGAACACAAATTACCTCTTCGTGAAGATATTGTAACAGAACCCAATATGCGCGATAAAATATTGGCAAACGATCCCGATAAAACAGGGGTATCCCGCGGATATTTCGCAGTACCAAAGGTTATGGACGGAGATTAAAAAAACAATAAAAGGAATAATTATGACACGACATACTATTACTCAAAGATTATATTATACTTCATTAGATGCACGGTTTAATCCATGTTCAAGACAAAACGCGACTTATCAACTTGAAGAATATCGTACTGACAAAGGGAACATTTACGCGATTTCGACCTATGTTGATAGATTTTCTTATTCTATCGGTCAACATGTTGATACTGTGCCACAGGTTGAATTAAACGACCGTTTATCTTTAGAAAACGTTATAAAAAACGCATATTTAAACGCATTGTCAAACAACCGCGCAATTTAAATCAAATAAATAGGACAAAATATGATAAACCTGACCATAGTCGAAGCATTAAAGAAATTAAAATCTCGTGAAATCAGTGCAACTGAATTAACACATGCATATCTTTCACGCATTGAAAAATATGGCGATAAATTAAATTGTTATATTACGCGCACACCGGAACGCGCCTTGGCTGACGCAGCAGCTGCGGATGAAAGAATCGCTAATGGAACTGCACGGACACTTGATGGTATTCCAATTGCGATGAAAGATTTGTTTGCGACAAAGGGTATTCGTACAACTGCTGCTTCGCGTATGTTGGAAAACTTTGTTCCAGAATACGAATCAACTATTTCACAAAAATTTATTGATGCAGGAACGGTGTTATTGGGTAAATCTAATTTGGACGAATTTGCAATGGGAACATTTTCCAAGACATCTTATTTTGGTGCACCGGTCAACCCATGGCAAATTGAAAAACATTTAACCGCTGGTGGTTCATCTGGTGGCTCAACCAGCGCAGTTGCAGGCGGTTTGGCGATGGGTGCAACC
Source organism: uncultured Pseudomonadota bacterium (assembly GCA_902771095.1). Lineage (GTDB taxonomy): Bacteria > Pseudomonadota > Alphaproteobacteria > Rs-D84 > Rs-D84 > Enterousia. Next base: position 65,177 of record CACXVH010000001.1, on the reverse strand, counting down.
GGAACAGATACAGGTGGCTCGATTCGTTTTCCGTGTTCCATTACCGGTCTGGTTGGTATGAAACCAACATATGGTTTATGTTCAAGATGGGGTTGTGTTGCTTTTGCTTCCAGTCTTGATACCCCCGGGCCAATTGCAAGAACGGTGAATGATGCTGCCTTGCTCTTATCCGTAATGGCGGGACATGACACCAAAGATTCGACCAGCACACCAAACGCAAAATTTGAATTTGATTCTGAATTAAAACCAATTTTAGGTGATGGGAAAAAATTGCGTATTGGCGTAATCAAAGAATTCAACAATGTTCAAATCTCTGACGATATGAAAACACTGTTTGAAAAGCGAATCGCAGATTTAAAATCTCTGGGTGCGGAAATTGTAGAGGTTTCTATTCCGAATATTTTGGATGCGTTGGCGGCATATTACATTATCGCCCCAGCAGAAGCATCTTCAAACCTTGCACGTTATGATGGTATGAGATACGGTCTGCGTGTTGAAGGTGTTGACCTGGAAGACACATACAAAAAGACACGTGCAGCCGGCTTTGGCGAAGAGGTCCAACGCCGTATGTTGATTGGAACAGCCGTGTTATCAAGCGAATCGTACGAAGTATATTTTATGCAGGCCGCACGTGTTCGCCGTATGATTTCAGATAGTTTCGCATCCGCGTTTGATAATTGCGATTTAATTGTTTGCCCATCTGGTGCTTCGACTGCATTACCGCTTGATTCAGATTTGACACCACTGGAATACTATGCGCTTGATTTGTTCACCGTGGCAATGAATTTGGCCGGTGTTCCTGCGGTATCTGTTCCATGTGGATTGGCAAGCAACGGGTTGCCATTGGGAATGCAAGTAGTTGGTCGTCGCTTTGATGATATGCGTGTATTACAATTGGCAAAGCACATTGAAACCGCAGCAGCAATTGATAATCGTCCAACAAAAATTTTGGGGGAATAAAAAAATGGTGGCTAGAAGTAGAATCGAACTACTGACACAGGGATTTTCAGTCCCTTGCTCTACCAACTGAGCTATCTAGCCATCCGTAGAAGGCATAATAAAGTAAGAAAAACAAAAAAGCAAGGAAAAATAAAAATGTTTACAATAAAAGGCAAAACACAAGATTGGGAAGTAGTTATTGGACTTGAAACCCATATAGAAGTTTTATCCAACAGCAAAATTTTCAGTGGCGCATCTGCTGATTATAATCCAACTGTCGCCCCAAATACCCAGACCTGTATGGTCGATGTCGCTATGCCCGGTATGTTGCCAGTATTAAATAAATACTGTGTTGAACAGGCGATTAAATTCGGTCTTGGGATAAATGCTGAAATCTCTAAACACAGCCGTTTTGCCCGCAAACAGTATTTTTACCCTGACCTGCCCCAGGGATATCAGATTAGTCAGCCCGCCGAAGAACCACCGGTTGTAGGTCGTGGATATATTGAAATTATGGGTGATGATGGTAATCCAAAAAAGATTTTAATTGAACGCGCACACCTTGAACAAGATGCTGGCAAATTAAAACATGATGCCCACCCGACAAAATCTTTTGCTGATTATAACCGAACAGGTGTCGCACTACTTGAAATCGTCACTTTCTTGGATACAAAAAATCCTGAAAATAATTCTTATATATCTTCGCCAGATGAAGCAGAAAGATATCTGCGTCAAATTCGTGAAATCGCACGTGCCCTTGGTGTATCAAAGGCTAATATGGAAGAAGGTTCTATGCGCGCCGATGTTAATGTATCTGTGCGCCCAGTTGGTTCAAAAACTTTCGGCACACGCACAGAAACAAAAAATATGGTTTCGTTTAAATTCATTAAATCTGCTATTGAATATGAAGCAAAACGTCAGGTAGAAATTCTTGAAAATGGCGGTTCGGTTTCCCAAGACACTATGCGCTATCATCCAGACGAAGGAATAACAACTGTTATGCGAAGCAAGGAAGATGCACTTGATTACCGTTATTTCCCGGACCCTGATTTATTGGAACTGGAAATTACCGATGAAGACATTGAACGCATTCGTAAAACTATGCCAGAATTGCCAACTGCGACCCGCGCCAGATATATCAACGAATATGGTTTATCTGAATATGACGCAACGCGTTTAACCGAAACAACTGATATTTCGCATTGGTATGATGCAGCGGTTAACGGTAAAAAAGAACGCGCAAAGCCGGTTGCAAATTGGTTGATTTCTGAATTATTTGCACATCCTGAAAATTGGGATTCAGAAAATAAGATTACGGAAAACACTGACCCAGATGCGCCGCGTATTATTACACCTGAAAACATCGCTGAATTGGTTGATATGATTGCAGCAAACGAAATCAACGGTAAACAAGCCAAAGAAATATTTATCAAAATGCTGGACGGCGAACGTGGCACAATTCATGAAATCGCCGATAAATACGGCATGAAGCAAATTACTGACACTGACGCTATCGAATCAGCTGTGGATGAAGTCATAAAAAACAATCCAGCCCAGGTTGAACAATATAAATCGGGCAAGGTTGGATTACTGGGCTTTTTTGTTGGTAATGTTATGAAAGCAACACATGGTCAGGCAAACCCAGCAATGGTAAGTAATTTATTAAAACAAAAGTTGGGTTAATATGGATAATATTGTCGTTTATGTTGGGACAGGTTTGTCATCAGAGCAAAATCAGGAAATCGCAGAAATACTCCGTATACACCATATAGCGACAACAAACAATATACATCGTGCAACTGTTGTTATACAACCACAAACAATGGAAAAAAATATGACTGTTGAAGAAATGGCAGAACAACTTGTAGAAAAAAGTTTATCCGAAGTTGATAAATTAATCGATTCAATACACATAAATAAACCGCAAGTGCAAGGGACACGCAAAAAATCATACACACAAGCAAACGAAAAATACAAACAAATTAAACAAATATATAAACAAAAAATTTTTAATAGAACAAAACATAAATAAAAAGGATATAAAATGGAAATAGTAGTTATGACTGAAAATTGCCCTATTACAGGTGTAAAATATGGAACCGTTGAAATCGTCCCAGAAAATGAAAAATTAAACAAAAATCTGGTCAACAAAGTTCAACAGAAAAAACAACAATATGCTTTGAACATCAGACGCGAAAACACTAAGCACAAATAAAAAATGCAGAAATTTTTTATACAAACTTTTGGTTGCCAAATGAATGTTTATGACGGTGAACGTATCGCCGCCATGCTTGAAAAACACGGTTTTGCACACACAGATGATGTCGCAGATGCCGATATAATCATACTTAATACATGTGCTGTGCGCGCCAAGGCAACCGATAAAGTATATTCTGCATTGGGACGCATAAGACGCGCAAAAAAAGAATCTGCCCTGCTCGGCATTGTTGGATGTGTCGCGCGCGAATCGGGGGCTGATGCTTTCAAACGCATACCTGAACTAAATTTTGTTTTGGGTCCACAAAGTTATCATAAATTGCCAGAAATAATTAAAAATCCGGATACAAAATTATTAAATATTGACATGTCTGGTCTTGAAAAATTTGATGAATTACCACAAATGACAAAATCACCAATTGTGGCATATATACCAATCCAAGAAGGTTGTAATCATTGTTGTACATATTGTATTGTCCCATATACGCGTGGCCGTGAATTATCGCGCCCATTTGATGATGTTATACGCGACACAATTAACGCCGCAAAAACAGGCGCGATTGAAATATGTTTTTTAGGTCAAAATGTAAACGGATATAAATATACAGATAAAAATGGCAAACTATATCGGCTTTCTGATTTAATACGCGAAACTGCTAAACTGCCCGAAATCCACCGTATACGCTTTACGTCCAGTTATCCGACAGAAATGACAGATGATTTGATTGAAATGTTCAAGACGGAATCAAAATTATTACCATTTTTAAATATGCCGATACAAAGTGGCTCTCCACGCATATTGAAAAAAATGAACAGACCAGACGACATAAACGCATATAAAGATATTGTAAATAAATTAAAAAACGCCAGACCAGACACACAAATTTCATCTGATTTTATTGTGGGATTTCCAGATGAAACGGACGAAGATTTTGAACAAACACTGTCTATTGCACGTGAAATACAGTATATAAATTCTTATTCATTTAAATACTCCCCCCGGCCGCATACGGCAGCTGCACTAATGCCGAACCAAATAAGTGAACAAATTAAATCTGTTCGGCTGCAACAACTCGACTCTTTATTAAATGAAAATCAACGCGAATTTAATATGTCTTGTATCGGGAAAGAGATGATTTGTTTATGCGAAGGTCCAGATAAGACCGGTCGCAATTTGGTATTCCGCACACCATATATGCAACAATGCATCGTTGAAAAGCCAGAATCTGAAATTACACCTTTGCAAAAGATAAAAATCACAGACGCAAACAAAGCATCCCTACGTGGTAAAATAATAAAATAACCATTAAAACATTACTTTTGCGTTTAGTGATATTTTGTAATGATAATCAAAATCATCTTTCAATACACCTGTGTTTAACGACACACCTGCTTCATCCATTACAGATGTAAAACCTATTTTTAAATTAGCAAATAAATCACCATTTGTGCCGTATGCAGCAGATAGAACATATTCATATTTGATTCCATCCACAACAAAAAAGTATTTTGCATCGGCTCCAATATGCACAAAAGAATCTGTTTCTGAAACATCTGCTATATTATACGGTTGATAGGAAAGCCCCATAATTGGCGTCAGTATTATATTTTCATCCGTATTAAAATCATACCCAACAGACAAATCACCATACCAAGAAAATCCCAAAGGATTATTTTTTATCTTGCCATCCATCGAAATATAATCTGCCTTGAAACTTGTCAAAGAAAAACCCAATACTTCGTTAATCCAAAATTTATCAAATGTTTGTCTGGATTGAAAATCCATTCCATAAGACAACCCTGAAAAATCATTTAATTCATCACTATATTCAAACTTATTCAAATTAACCCCAGCATAGAAATACAAATTATCGTGTTTATGCCCGATATACAAATGCCCATCCACTGCATCCATTTTATCTGACATGATATAATACGGAATAACACCAACCCCTAAATCTTTTTCATTGGTTATTAAATCAGACATTGAAAATTTCGTTATCATTTTAATTGGTCGCAACAAAATGCCATGATTAAACCTATACGATAAATTTTCTAATCTTTTTATTTCACCCAAATTGTCTGCTGCATCCAAAGCCTTTAATAATTTATCATTCGGATGATTATCTCTTATTGTTTCTAATGCAGTATTTCTTTTATCCTCATCGCTATTACCATTACCAAAAATGACACTATAATCAGTTTCACGCACGATATCCAAAACAATACCACCATTAGAAACTTTTAATACAGGTTTATACATTTTATCTAACTTATTGATTTTAACAAAAATTCTGGTGCCGCTTTTTGTGTATTTTATAACTTCACCAGAATTGACACTGTCCGGATTATTTATAATCAAAGAAACATTGCCATTAAGTTCTATATTTTCTGGACACATTTGCCAATCTGAAAAATTATCCATAACTATCGATGAATCAGTTATGATAAAAGATTGCGCATTTATACTATCCAAATTATTAAAATCAAAATTATCATAATTTTCTATTGCGACAACAGGACTTTGTCCCATGGGCATACCAATATTTGTTATTTCTGATGGCGCAGTAATAACCTGTTTTACCAAACCACCGTTTGGATTTATCCCGCCATTCATCAGTCCAGAATTATAAACAACCAAAGTATTTCCATTTGTGTTTATTGTTCCGTCTATATGCCCACTGTTATATAAATAAACAGGTTCGTTCATTATTATATTATTACCTGTTGAAGAAACAATTGCCCCACTATCGATATAAACAATTGAATCTGAAAAAGTAGAAATCCCAGAATAATTCACCCCTGCTTCAAAGTATTGCGCAGCATGCGCAACAGTACATAAGCAAAACAATGAAACAAGTATAAGGAATCTTTTCATAACATTAAGTTATACTAGCACATAATTTGAACATCTAACAACAAAAAAATCCCGTAAAAACGGGATTTCAAAGCGAGACAAGGAAAGCTTAGAACATATAACGAATACCGATATCTCCACTGAAATCATGCATTCCAGAAGCAACATCAATATAGTTATAACGTGCGGCTACATCCACAGCATAGCACCCAAATGGCATTGCTAAGCCCAATGTCGCCATTGCAGAAAATCTTGTATTATCTTTTTTATCAGATATACCTGCTACACTTGCTTTTGTATCAATAAATGCCATACCGGCACCGATACCAGCAAATGGTTGGATATAGTGGAAACGCCCGATATCCATATATGCATTAGCCATCAATTCTATATTATCAGATGTGACCTTTACATTTTCTATTGTTCCAAAATCTTTGGTATCCTTTCCCCTTGTAAAGAAAGAACCTTCGATTTCAAAACGTGCAGTATCATACATACTTAAACCAAGAGCGGCACGCACCTGATACAAATCTTGTGACACGCTTTTTTTGGTATCATTGAAATTATAGTTCAAATTACCATATGTAGCACCACCACGTACTGCGACATAAGGTAAAATGTCCCAACCAAGAAAATTTGTTGTTTCTTGTTTATAACCTTGCCCACCTGCAAAAGCTGGCGCGGCTACTAATACTGCCAATGAACCGGCAATAAGTTTTTTCATAAGTTTCTCCTTTTGTTGCTGATTAATCTCAACACAACCATTCTATCAAACAATATGCGATAATTATATAGGCATGTATCCATAGGATATATTTCTTATATACGACAGAATCTACCGTATACAAAATATTCAAGAAATTAATTTTTTAATAACAAAATCGGATAACATTAAACCAAACATACCTGTTACTGTAATAACAGAACCAAATTCCTTGCCCACATTTTTTTGTGGTGTTGCAGATTCGATTGAATACACAACAGGAAAATCGTTCATATTCAAATCACGAATCTGATGCCTAATTTTGGATGCCAATGGGCACACTGTCGTTTTAGATATTGTCCCTATTTTTATTTTTGTTAAATCGGTTTTTCGCGCTGCCCCCATTGATGATATAAATGGAATATCATTATCAAAACACCATTTATATAATGCTATTTTAGACGGAACAGTATCTATGGCATCTATGACAAAATCTGGTTTTACATCTAATACAGTATTTTCATCAAAAAACATATTAAATGTATCAACCTTGATTTTTGGATTTATATCAGCGATTCGCATGTTGGCAACATCCACTTTTGATTTACCGATTGTAGAATCTAATGCAAATAATTGTCTGTTTATATTTGATTCTTCAATTTTATCAAAATCAACCAAGATTATATGCCCCAGCCCACTTCGTGCCAACGATTCAATTGCAAAAGATCCCACAGCACCACATCCGACAACCATGACTGTTGATTTTTGTAATTTTTTAACTGCTTCATTCCCAATTAACAAAGTTATTCTGTGTAATCTATTCATTATTTAAAACCCTTTGCATATTATTATATATAATTTCTGGCAAATTCGATTTGTTTTTTCTTTTGGCTATCACATCAATCAATTCAGACAATATCGCATCTGGTTTACCATCTGTTTCTATTAAAATATTATTTTGTGGTATTTGCTCTATACGACAGTTTTTACCGTATACAGAATTTTTATTTAATGAAAAAAATACATTTTTATATTGCAATAATTGTGTCATTATTTGTTCGTTTTCATTAAATCCGTGAACAATAATTGGTGGTAAATTTTCTTTATTATACTGTTTCAAAACACGCAAAATTTTATCCCACGCACCAACACAATGTAAACAAACGATTCGTTTTAATATAATAGCCAATTCAAATTGTTTAATAAAAATATCCATCTGCTTTTCCATATCTGGTTTATATTTATCCACCCCGATTTCACCGACCATATAATTCGAATTGCTTTGTAATAATTGTTTTAATTTTTTATCAAAATCATCATTAACATCCTCAACAAACCAAGGATGAATGCCAAAAGCACCATATATATGATTATCCACTTTCATTAAATCCAGTATTTTTGGCCAATCAGATTCTTGTGTAGCACAACAGACAGCCCCCACAACATCTTTTTGAAATATGGGGGTTATATAATCAATATGTGTATGTGCATCTATGATTTTCATACAGATTATTTAATCACAAAACACAATTTTTGCAAGAATTACCTACCTTTTGACAAACAGTTTTCTGATTAAATCCATTGGAATTACCAAGAAAGCCAACCCAAAGATAACCAACCACTGTTCATATGATAACGGCACAACTTGGGATAAATCGCCACCAAAACTAACAATGGCTACTGTGCCAATAACAATACACAAAGCAACCACTAAAAACATCGGATTTTTACCTATGCCACGGAACAGATGCATATCATCAACACGAACATTAAAGCCATTAAATGCAGCAACCAGCATAATCAAAGCAAAACGCACTGTTAAATTCAAAGATTCGCTATCGCCGAAAATCTGCCGTATAGACGGAACAAACAATAAAGAAAATATGATTAAAAATTCTATTGAAGATGCAATAATTTTAGTCAAAGCCCCCCCAGCAAAAAGCGAAGCACCCTTCGGTTGCGGTGGCATATTCATATATTCCGCTTTAGCGGGTTCGCCACCAAAAGCAAGCGAATTTAAACTGTCTTCACAAATATTTATAACCAGAATTTGAACAGCCACAAACGCAGGAATCAAAAAAACAACAGGATAAAAAACACTTAATATAATCAAAGTGATATTTATTGGCATTTGAAAAGATAAAAACTTAGTCACATTATGTAAGAAAGTTCGTCCAAATAATACAGCATTTGCAATAGATACAAAATTATCATCAGTAATTATGATATCGCCCGCTTCTTTACAAACATCGGTTCCGCTGCCCATTGCAAAGCCGACATCGGCGCGCCTTAATGCTGGTGCATCGTTTGTCCCATCGCCACACATACCGATACAAAGATTCATTTCTTGAGCTACTTTGACCAATCGCAATTTAGTTTTTGGCACAGCACGTGCAATCACTTTTATTTTATACAAATTCTTTTTTATTTCCTTGTCAGTCATTGTATCTAATTCATGTGCAGTTAAAACCAAATCATTATCGCTGTTCACAATTCCGCTGTCCACAGCAATTGCCCGCGCAGTATCTAATATGTCACCAGTCATCATAATCACATGGATGCCAGCATTTCTCATACGCGCCACAGCACTTGGGACTTCGCGCCGGACATCATCACGAATACTGACCAACGATATCAATGTCAAATCATCAGGTAATTTTGCATTCAATTTATTTCCAGATACAAAAGCTAATGCCAAAATCCGTTTTGCTTGTTTAGCATTTTCACGAATGATTTTCATCATCTTATTTTTGTCTATACGGTGAGATACGCCGTTTACATCAATATACCTGGTCACATGTTCAAGTATAATTTCAGGTGCACCAGTATAAAGCACAAATTGTTTTCTATCTTTTTGTCGCATAACGCGTACTGCAGAAAATTTATTCGCGCTATCGAACGGGATTTTATCCAAAGTTTTTATCTCTTTCTGGACAGATTTGAATAATTTTGAATTTCTATCCAACGCAGACAACAGTGCGCGTTGTGTACTTGTTCCGCCTACAATCTTACCTTTTTCATCAAAATTCGCACCCGTATTAAATAAAATATCAGCAGCAATAAATCGTGATATAGGTAAATCAGAATTAAAATCAACCTGGCTTCCATCACCCAAATAATTCGTAATTGGAATTAAATTACCATATGTCAAAGTCCCCGTTTTATCTGTACACAAGATTTGTATATTTCCTGCCTCTGGAATTTTATGAGTGTTTTTTGCCAACACATTGTGCTTTATCATATTACGCGCATTTTGTGATATGATTATAGTAATGATAAAAGGTAATCCTTCGGGTACAGCAGCGACAACAATGGTCAAAGACACAATTAAAACATTTAAACATTGATGAATTATATTCAATGTTCCACTTGATAAAAAAGCATGTATACCACCTGCAATCACAACTGTATCCATTAACAATACAAGCGCAACTATGATTCCCCCAATATAGCCAAAGCGCCCTATGGTTAACGCCAGTTTATCCAGTTTTATATCTAAATCAGTTTTAACTTCTTCTATGTTTCGCATAGATAACAACGTTTTTGCATTTTCAGTATGTATACCTACTTTGCCAACAACCATAAAGCATTCCCCGCTTTGCACAGTAGTTCCAGAAAACATCAAATTTTTACTAACATAATCATCAGCTGTAATTGTTGCTTTACGGTTATACTTGAATCCGATTATTGGTTCTTTTAGACATTCTGCTGATTCCCCATTAAGCACAGAATTATTCACATTTATACGACCATCCAAGATATAACCATCCGCAGGCACGGTTTCCCCGGACTGTAAAAAAACGATATCCCCAACAACTATATCATCTGTGTTTATCGTTTTGAATTTCCCATTACGAACAACCATGACATATCGCACAGCGGTTTTATTTTTTAAATCCAAAGAATATTTCTGTGCGCGTAGTTTAGTAATTGTTCCAATAATACCAACACATAATAAAACAAGCCCTACCCCAATTGATTCAATATATCCGCCAAAGCCAAATACAGCCAACACAAAAAACAAAACCAGCATACCCAATAAAATAAGATTTATTTTGTCATGGAAAGTTTCCATAAAAAAATACCAAGCACTTTTTGGCTTTACCCCTGGAACAATATTAGAACCAAACTTTTTTCTGCTTTGAAAAACTTGTTTAGAAGTCAGACCCATATATTTCATACACTTTATCCTTTTGTATATGAAATTATTGTATCACAAATTTCATATAAAAGCGATACACGGGATTAAATTCAACGAAAGAAAAACACGCCCAAACGGGCGTGCCTATTTCTGGTGGACGCACAGGGACTCGCTCGGCATAAATGCCTGCGCGCAAACCGTGACGATTTCACTTCGCTTCGCTTGTAAAATCTACTTGTTTTCGAACCCTTCGTTGCTTCGCAACTTTGTTCGGGTTCTCGTCCCGTGCCATAAAAATAAAACACGTCCAAATGGGCGTGCCTATTTCTGGTGGACGCACAGGGACTCGAACCCTGGACCCACTGATTAAGAGTCAGTTGCTCTACCAACTGAGCTATGCATCCAGAACTTTTTTGCAACGAGATTATATACCATTTTCCGTAAAATGCAAGTTTTATCACAAAAACCCTAGGCATTCAAACCTGGCGATATTTTCGATACTTTAATATAAAATAACTCTGTAAACCCAAAAAAGGAGAAAAATATGAAAAATAAAACTTTATTTGTTCTGACATCGCTTTGTACTGTCACTTTGTTAACAAGTGCTTGCACAACATGCCCAACACAAACGCACGACCGTGGTGCATATAACCAACAGCACAAAAAACATAATAAAAAAATACACGATGGAAAACCAATGGTATTCCAACAGACATATTCTGGCTCCGATGTTAAAAGAGTAAAAGCCAATATGGCAACCCGCAGTTCCCAAGGTGGCGATGCAGAAATGGGGGCAATTTGGTTCACAGAAACTAATGACGGCTTACAAATGAACACTGATTTAATATATTTGCGTCCAAACACAATTTACACAGCACAAATTTATCAATGTGGTGCTTGCAACGACAACACATGCTGTGCAACGGAAGCAATGTCAGTTGACCTTCCAAAGTTATCAGTCAGCAATGCTGGCGACCGCTTACAACAAACCTATATAGTTCGCGGATTAACAGCAACACAATTAAACAATGCTAAATTGATACTGACACGCGATGGCGGATACAAAGCTGCATGGGGTACATTAAAACAATAAAAAATCATTGTTAAAAAACAGGGGCGATTTTTCGCCCCTTTTTATTTCTTTAAATAATTTGTTGGATTATACGATTTTGTCCCTTTGCGAATTTCAAAGTGTAATTGTGGCTTATCAACCTTACCCGTTTTACCAATTTTACCAATTGCCTGACCGACACTGACCCGCGCACCACGACGAACATCCATTGAATTCAAGTGTGCATAGACCGTCATCCAACCATCACTGTGCTGAATAATAATCAAATTACCCATACCCTTTACTTCATTCCCAGCATATGCAACGACACCATTTTCTGCCGCTTTGACAACAGTATTTAGCGGTGCAGATATATTTATACCATCATTAACCAAACCACCATTTTTCGGACCATATCCAGACAAAATTGTTCCACGCACTGGCCAAGAAAACTTTGAACTGGACCGTGCAACAATTTTATTTGAAGTATTTTTTGATTCTGTTTTTGTTTGCGTTTTTTGTTTTTCTTTGACCTTTGTATCCGGCTGTTTTTCTGCCTTTGACTTTGTTGTCGTTGTTTGTTTGGTCGTTGTTTTTGCAGGTGTAATTTTCTTATCTGTTTTTTTATCAACAGTTTTTTTCACAACCACGGACGGTTTTGTTTGAACAGTATCCAATTTTGGAACCTTTAACTTTTGCCCCACAGATAAAGTAAAAGGCGCAGATAATTTATTCATGACCGCCAAATCATTAACAGGGATTTCATATTTGCGCGACAAAGAATACAATGTATCACCCTTTGCCACTGTTATTTCCTGTAAATCAACGCGTTTCGTAGATGTTGGTTTTACGGTTTCTTTGAGAACGGTTTTTGCCTTTTCTTCCTTGATTTGTTTTACTTTTTCTTCGGAAATCACATTAGGCACTGGTTTTTCAATCTTTTTTTCGACCGGTTTTGCCACACGCAACTTTAACTTTTGCCCGACAGATAAAGTATACGGTTCTTTCAAATCGTTTAATTTTGCCAATTCTGCAACAGTCGTATTACTTCTGCGTGCCAGCGCATACAATGTATCCCCGCGTTCAACAGTGACCATATCACCATCCAAAGGTTTATTATTTTCATTTGGAACAAATTCTTTTTTGTTATCTTTTTCAGATTTTGTTTCTGTTGTTTTTTCTTCTTCAATTTCGTCCAACACAGTATTTCCGCCGTATAGAGGCACAAGTAAATATTCAGACATTATTTCTGGATCTACAAAATCTTCATCTTGTTCATCATCTTCTTCGATAATTTCTTTTCCTGTATCAACATTTATAACTTTTTCTTCGGGGGTTAAAACATAGTCATCAACACTGGCATACAAAACATAATCTTCTATGTTTGCAGAACCATATAATTCAGGCGATGCATAAACACCATAATCAGTGACCGCAGAATTATATATTTCTGGTTGATTTTGCGGGTCTGCCAACAATGCTGGATAACGCGTTTCAATGAACATACCTATGTTATCAGGGATAGAAGCAATTTTAGGTTGCAAATCACATGCACACAAAACCAGTGCGCACAAAGCAACCACATGTAAATAAAACTTATACATTCTCACATTAGAAATTATATCATAAAAAGCACTATAAAAAAAGAATTTATGCGGCATCTTTTCGCATAAATAATATGCTGATTTCAAACAACAACAACATAGGTATCGCTAATAAAATCTGGGAAACAATATCAGGTGGTGTCAACATCGCGGCTAATATAAACACTGCAATAATAACATATCTGCGACTTTTTATCACAGAATCTTTGGGTAACACCCCTATTCTGTTCAATCCAATTAAAACCAAAGGTAATTGAAAAGCGATACCAAAAACCTTTAACATCCCGATAGAAAAAGCAAGATACCCATTAATTGCTGGCAATAAAACAGTCGGCACATACGCGCTTTCATTCAATTCCAAGAAAAACTTAAACACAGTTGGAAACAAAACATAAAAAGCAAAAGCCGCACCAGTTATAAATAATATTGGTGACAATAAAAATATGGGAATTAAAAATTGTTTTTCGTTTTTATGTAATCCTGGGGCAACATATGCCCATATATGCCACAATAACGCAGGCACTGTGATTACCAAAGCAACCAATGTAGCCAATGCAAATTGAATCATCAAACCATCAGAAATCCCCGTATAGAGCAATGCAGCATCTTCCCATACATTTAACAAAGGTTGCGTTAAAAACAATTCTACATACGGCGACACAACCCACCCAAAACAAAAAGCAAAGACAAAAACCAGCGCGCACCACAATATTCTACGCCGCAATTCTGCAAAATGTTGCATCAAAGTCATTTTCATTTTTTACGCGCCTTTTTTACAACACTTTTCTTTTTGGTTTTTATTTTTTCACCGAACATATTATCACTAGCATTTTGCAACAAATCATCAATTGGCTTTTCTAAATCTATACGATGTTGAATTTCTTCTGAAAAATCGGTAATTTGCCAGATTATTTTTCTTATATATTTAACAACATGCGCCAAAAATTTTGCAACTTCGGGCCAATATTTCGCAGGCACAACACAAATTGCCACCAATAAAATCACTAAAAATTCAGTCCAACTTATACCGAACATATTATGCCTTAGTCATAGAAATCATCACCGCCACTGGTTGACACAGTTTTATGACGCGATAATTGGAAATAATTTTTTCCAAAATCTGTTTTTGATTTCAAATCTTTAAATACCACATCTGTTTTATTTGAAGTGGCATCCACCACAGACCAAGAATTCAGTTTCACAGGGCTTTTATCAAAAACAACAACCATATGTCCCAAACCTTCTTGGTCACGCAAATGCATTTTTAAAGAAAAAGTATTTTTATCAGAATTTGTATCTGTCACTTTTATATCTGCATTTTGTAAATCTATTTTTTTACGAACCAAAATCCCAGCCGGAGTGCTAGTCAACGGAACCGTTGTAATTTGATCCAAAGATTTATCATAAAAATATAAATCTTTACCATCTGCAATCAATTGAATTGGTGCATCTTTGTAATCTAATCTGACGCGTCCTGGGCGCAACATTGAAAATGTTCCCTTTTCTGTTTTTCCATTTGCAGTTTGACTAAATCCCCCTTGTAAACCAGTTATGGAATTAAGGTATTTTTCGGCATCTGCAACCAACTTTTTATCCACCGCTGCATAACCAGAAAAACAAACAAACAAACCGAAAAACACAGATATAATTTTTTTCATTCTACATCCCCTTAAAAGCATTTATTATTTTATCATGGACATTCTGCAAACTGTCCGATACGACAGCGCCTGCCGCACACAGATGTCCACCACCCCCAAAAGATTCTGCAATTTTATTAATTGGTATTTTACGACTGCGTAAAGAGATTCCAATTTGATTTTCTTTTTGTTCCTTTAACAATGCCACATATTCAACACCGTGAATCTGCCCCAACAACTGCATAACCAATTCGCCACGACCATCTAATTTTTTATAATCATCATGATTAATCGTTGCCACCGCAAGACGTCCTTTCATAAAAAACTCTGCATTAGAAACGGTCTTTGATTCCACCAATACGGTCTTTTTACTTTTGTTATTTAGCAAATTTACAAGGTATGTCATATTAGCACCAGCATCAACCAGTTGTGCTGCATCCTTTAAAACATCACTGTGTCGAACAAATTTAAAATTTCCTGTATCCGTAATAATAGCCAATGTCAAAAGATTGATAATTTCTTGATTGGTTTGAAATTTAGCATCACGCACAATATCATAAATAATTTGGGATGTAGCCGCCTTTTCAGTATTATCGAAACACAAAATTCCCATCAATTCATCGTTATAATGATGATCTATTTCAATAACAAAATCAGAATTTTCCACAAATTTTATAATCGCACCCAAATTTTTCTTGGTTCCATAATCAACCAGTATGTACAAATCATACTTTGAATCTTCTGGGATATGATTATGGCTTATTACTTCTTTACGCAAAGGGACATTATCTAATTCTTTTGGTATATTACCATCATGAATAACCACCGGCTTTTTTTTAAAATTTAATTCTATGATTTTCATCAAAGCCAATGCAGAACATAACGAATCTCCATCTGGATTTTTGTGTCCAGATATCGCGATTGTTTTCGCATTTTTTATTTTTTCTATTAAGATTTCTATTTTTTTCTTCATATTGCTATATCTTCCAATGTGAATTGAGCGCTGACCCGACCGTTATATTCATTTTCTTTTAACTTGCCCAACATCATTATTTTAGTATTTGTATTCGCATCGTCCAGTAAAAAATTACCAACAGGTGTTCCAACCAAATTAAAACCCACAAAAGATAATTGTCCACCATTACTCGTCCTAATAACACCGCGCAAATGGGCGCCACTTCCAATAACAGATGCAAATTTCAGCACACAACCGCGTAAAACCAATGTAGGTTCAGGATTAGATTGTCCAAACGGTGCCAAATCAGCCAATTTTTCAACCAATTTCATATTTGCACCACTTGCGTCTATCTCTGCATCAACAATTATTTCTGTTTTTGGTTTTTCGCCACTTAATTGTTCAACCACAGATTTTTCCAAGAATCCGCAAAACTCTTCTTCATGTTCTGCATCTAATGAAAACCCAGCAGCAGCAGCATGTCCACCACCTTCGGATAAAATGCCTTTGGCTAATGCTTCGTGGATAATTCTTCCTAAATCAACTTCTGGTATAGAACGCCCTGAACCATTAATAACACCGTCTATTCTTGTCGCGACACAAGTTGGCAAATTATATTTATCTTTTAATCGCCCTGCGATAATTCCCATAACACCGCCATGCCAATTATCACCACAGACAAACAAACTACAATTTCCATGTTCGCAACATTTATTTGCCATATCTATCGCATCTACCATGATTGCATTTTGAATATCTATTCTTTCTTGGTTCATATGATGCAACTTGTTTGCCAAATCACTAGCAACCAATGGATTATCTGTTAATAATAATTCCAGCGCAGGCGATGCAGAATCAAGACGACCAGCAGCATTAAGACGTGGTCCCAATGCAAAGCCCACAGCATATACCGAAGGATTTTTTATCCCCGCCAAATCCATCAAAGTTCTAAGACCTAGATTTTGGCGCAACCCCAAAACTTTTAACCCCGTTGAAACAAAAGCACGATTTAAATCTATCAAAGGCATAGTATCACAAATCGTCCCCAATGCCACCATATCCATATAATTCAACAAATTAATTTGATTTCTTCCATTACCAAAAAATCCACGTTTTTTTAATTCGCGATTCAATGAAACAAGTGTCAAAAAGGCAACACCGACCCCAGCAAGGAAAGTTAATCCAGATGTATCATCTTCGCGTTTTGGGTTCACCACAGCATCAGCATTTGGTAAAACATTATCAGGCGAATGATGGTCTGTCACCACTACTTTTAACCCAAGTTCTTTGGCGCGCTGCACTTCTTTTATACCACTAATACCGCAATCAACTGTAATCATCAAATCTACACCAGTTTGCGCGATTTGTTCTATGGCAGAAATATTAAGCCCATATCCTTCTCCTTCACGGGTCGGCAAATGCCACGAAACATCAATACCAATTTCACGTAAATATTTTACAAAAACTGCGGTCGAAGTTATTCCATCTACATCATAATCGCCATATATTGCGATTTTTTCATTTTTACAAATAGCATCTGCGATTATTTGTGTCGCTTTATCCATATCTTTCAAAACAGATGGATCAGGCATATATTCTTTGATAGAAGGGTGCAAAAAACGCGCCACAGCAACATCACCGGTAATCCCCCGCGAAGTCAAAATATTTTTTATCAAATTTTCTGTATCGGTTGGACACTTGTCCATATTATAATCATCCGACACAGCCCACACTTTCCCCAGCATGGACTTTTCTACTATATTACGCACACTATACTCTTTTTTTATTATCGGAATAATTATAATACAAATTTATTCAAATAGCAATGGGATGATTCCATCTAATATTGCGCCTGCTGTTGGCACAGCATTCCAAGCGGCTGTTTTCCATCCGCCGGACTCTGTTGTTCCCTGGGGTTCATCCAACATAATCATAATAATATACTGTGGTGCAGATACTGGAAAAATTCCGGTAAACACAGTCGTATTTCTGTTTTTATCAACATGTCTGTCCGCACCTCTTTTTTCAGCGGTTCCTGTTTTTCCACCGATTTCAATACCTTTGACCCGCGCTTTCTTGGCAGTTGTTTCTTCTGCAATATGAAACATGATTGTCCGCAAAGTTGATGATATTTCAGGGCTAAGCACTCTTTCCCCACGCACAGCGCCGATATTCCTTTTTAATAATGTTGGATATATATATATTCCGCCATTTGTCATAGAATTTACAGCCAACAATAAATGCATAGGTGTAACAGCAATTCCATGTCCAAATGATGCAGTTGCCCTTTCTGTAGGCCCCCATGTTCGATAAGTCAAACCTGTTTCTGTTTTTCCGAACTCTAAATTCAAAGGTTTATTAAATTGCAATGTCTCAAAGAATTCCTTTTGTGCGCCATCTGGCAAATCAAGAGCGATTCGCGCACTACCCACATTACAAGAATACAACATTATATCTTTGGCTTTTAATGTTCTTTTTCCCATTTTTTTAACAACATCGCGTTTAAAAGACGAAACATCATCAATTGGCTTTCGCATTGCAGGTCGCCCATATTTATCATATATCATCAACGGCTCACTGATTTTATAATCTTTATTTTGCAAACCATTTTTGTATGCCAGCGCAGTATTAAAGATTTTAAATATAGACCCCATTTCAAAGTTATCACGCAAAGCCCTGAATCTGCGTACACTAACCGGACTAGAATTATAATTATTTGGATCAAAGTCAGGTAATTGCACCATTGCTATCATTTCGCCTGTGCTGGAATTCATCAACATACCCAAAGCACCTTTGGCACGATATTTGCTCATTGCATAACTTAATTGTTCATAGAAAATATTTTGAACACGTGAATCTATGGAAAGTCGTAGTGGATCTTTATTTTCGCGCAAATATTTATCATATGTGTATTCGACACCTTCCAAACCTTCGTCTTTACCAGCAAAACCTACAACGTGCGCAAAAACATTGCGTTGCGGATATCGACGATGTGTAAATTGTTCTACTTCGAAACAGTTATATTTTCTGTGTGCATCTTTAACAAATTTTATTTGTTCTTCGGTCGCGTTCTTTTTTATATACACACCGCGCTTGTCAGAACGGATAAGATTAAGTGCATCAACAACACTGTAATCCATAGGCGCAATTTCATGAATAACATTAGCGACATTATTTATATCTTCGCTTTTAACCTTTTGCGGATAAAGTTTAATATTTCCAGACCGCACACTTTTCGCCAGAACAACACCATTTCTATCAACAATATCTGCGCGGGCTTCTATTTCATTTCCATACAAACTGTATTTTTTTATATCGTTACTTTGAATTCCCAGCTGCAGTGTTCTTGCGATAAAAATCCCGAACATCACCGTAAAACCGAACATTATCCAACGAAGACGCGCAGCACTTTCACGGTGATATATTTCACCTTGGTATTCGTGTGGCAAAACATCTTGTCCGATATTGAAACGCATTTTATTCCACCATTGGTATTTCATCTATGTGAACGGTCTTGCTAAAAGACACTGTTTCCATTTTTGGATTTGTTTCTGCAACCGATGCACGCAAAAAGCCAGCCGAAGACAGTGCAGAAAACTTTGTCCCCGCAATATCATATTCTTGTTTGGTTGTTTCCGTACTTTGTCGCACAGATTTCAAATTATTTTCTTGGACACGATAACACACTTGTAAAAATGCAGTCAAACATACAACAGCAAAAACCATTGTGAAACCAATGTTGAACATTTTTTCATCGTCTCGCATAAAACCTTTCCTTTTTTTCTATATGTATTTTATCACAAATTCTTAAAAAAACTAATCATAGATTGAATACCGTTTAATCTGGCGGCACCAAAGTTCAAATTCAGGCATTTAAATTCGGCTTCAAAATCTATTTTTTTAATTTCTTTGATACTTTTTCCTTTAACCATAGCCAAAATAATTGCAACGATTCCGCGAACCATTAACGAATCGGCACGACCATAAAAAAGCCCCCCTTTTTGACAGATTTCCACAAACGAAGAACACCCTAAAATTTCTGTGCATTGGGCTTTTTCTGGTATATCTGGCAAATTTTTACCCAAATCCATAACAAATTCCAATTTGTCGACAGGATTTTCAATTAATGCCAAAGATTTTTTTATTTTTTCGTAATTCAAAACTACCACCCTTGGTCTGTTAAATCTAGTTCGATTCGCGCCGCATCACTCATTCTGGACAAATCCCATGCTGGGTCCCAGACCAATTTTACATCAACTGGTTTTCCATCTGTTACAGTTTCAACATTTGTTTTAACTTCGTTTAAAATTTCTTCCATCATGGGGCAAGTTGGACTGGTAAAAGTCATTTCAATAATGACACCATCATCATTTATAGATATATCATATATCAAACCCAAATCCCAGATGTTAACCGGTATTTCTGGGTCATAAACTTTCTTAATTTCATTAATAATATCTTCACGATTTATCGCCATCTATTTCACCAATTTTTTAATCACATTAACGATGTATACGGCGTCTTTCTTGGTGTTCCATGGTCCGACAGATATACGAACCGACCCATCTATGTTTAATTTTTTGTGTATCCAAGATGCACACATATTTCCGGCACGCACACAAATATCATGCGCACCAAGCAAAGCCCCGAAATCAAGGACATGCATATTTTTCGGGACAAAAGATATCATACAAGAATCGCGCACTGTTAATATTTTTATATTTTTTAATTTTGATAATTCATCATACATAAAATGAATTAAATCTTGTCCGCCACCCCAGGATGACAAATATTCAATCGCCTTTGGCAAAGCGACAATCTGGGTTATTGGCAAAGTTCCCGCTTCGAATTTTTCTGGTGATTTATTCAGCACAATTTTTTCACCGATAATTCTGTTGACCATGCCGCCACCAAATTTATCAACACTCCATGTTTCGGGATTTTTAATATACATTACCCCTACACCAGTATCGGCACCAATTTTATGTCCCGAAAAACACAAAAAATCACAATCTAATTTTTTAACATCTAATTTGCTGTGTACGACAGATTGCGCCGCATCCACGATTGTAATAACATTTTTATTTTGTTTGCGTGCATTTGCAATTATTGATTTAACATCTTGCTTAATTCCCAACACATTAGACATCGCAGTTATAACCATAACATCAGCATTTGGAATTTTTTTTGTATCAATATTTAAATTTTTATCAAGTGGCATAACGACTATTTTACATTGTCTTTTCTTTGCGAACATTTCCCACGGCAGACGCGCACTGTGATGATCCAAATCAGATACCGCAACGATCAAATTTTTTTTATTCAATGTATTTTTTATGATATTAACAATTCTATTAAAAGCATCGGTTGTCCCAGATGTCCAAACTATGTTTTGTGGCTTTGCACCGATAAAAGCGGCAGCAATTTTTCTGGAATTTGCGATTAATTCGTCAACATGCCCCGCCCGCGCACAGACCCCGCGCCCTGCATTAGCATAAAATTTACGCAGAAATTCTGCCTCTGTCTCAACCAGTGATAGAGGTTTAAGCCAACTTGCGCTTGCGTCCATATATACGATTTTTTTCATATCGTTTTTCTCTTGCTTTTTGCTATGATTATAATAAACTCAAATGAAATATCAATAATATTCAATAGGAGAAAAATATGGCATTACAGCACGCAAACGATGAAAACTTTGATTCAATGGTACGGGATGGTTTGACATTGGTGGACTTTTGGGCATCATGGTGTGGCCCGTGCCAAATGTTTGGACCTATATTTGAAGATGTATCTGAAAAAGAAAAGGATGTTCATTTTGTAAAATTTGAAATTGACGAAGGTAATCGTCGCACACCGGCAAAGTTCGGCATACGCAGTATCCCAAGTGTTTTGGCATTTAAAAACGGCGAATTGAAAGAAGCCAGAACAGGATTGATGGATGACGAAACATTAACCCAATGGATTAAAGAATTAAAGGCGATGTAAAGATGGCAAAAAAGAACTATAAAAACATTGAATTGGATTCAAAATACAAACCAAAAAAATCAGAACCATATATGTGTACTGAACAGTTGGCGTATTTCTATCAGTTATTGAATAATCAGCGCGATGAAATTTTACAAGACCGCGATTCTGTATTAAGTGATGTTCGCTTGGCTGAAAAGAATGAAACTGCTGGGGTTGGTGATGAACAAGACCAGGCGGCTGCGGAACAAGAAATCACCATGAATTTGCGTATGAATGAACGCGCTTCGAATTTGTTACAAAAGATAAATGCAGCATTGGAAAGAATTGAAAACGGAACATATGGATATAGTATAATTTCCGGTGATGAAATCGGTTTACAACGCATGTTGGCGCGACCATTGGCGACAATGACCACCGAAGAGCAAGAAGAATACGAAAAAAGAAAGAAATGAAAAAACACCGCCCAAACGGGCGGTGTTTTTATGAACTATAAATCTATTATTGTCCTGCGAATAACACAGCTTTAAAGGCAGAATTACTACTGGCAGCCATGGCACAACTGCGCGCACAATTCTGTTGACATTCTTGATAATTAGTTGGGTCACACGAATAAGTTCCATTTTCTCCTTCCACATTTTCCCAACACGAGCCTTCCCCTTCTCTTAAAAGCACCCAATTAGTAGACGATAAATTACATTGCGGTATTCCGTTTGGCGAATATGAAGATACTGTGCAATTAATAGATGATAAATCACATGATGGTACTGAATGATAATCTGGATATGGAGCTACCGTACACTGATTATTCCCACTTACCGGGGTATATTTGGTTGCACGACACCAACAATATACCGGCGTTCCATATTGGTCCGCAACAACATCACCATCAGGGTCCCAATCCAAATCATCTGGTGTTCCGGTACTATATTGGGTTCCATCGGTTAAACTACATTTTGATTCCCCATATACGGCTAATGTCCCGTACCATTCTACTGCCCACTCCCCCGCATTCCAATAATCTATATTCTGATTCCAATCGCTTTCATCTATAGCATGATAATCAAAAACATCGCCATTTGTGCTAAACACCGAAGATGGTATAGGACTTTGTTGTTGATTACCATTGCTGCGGACACGCCAGCCCTTGAATGTATACCCAGTTTTTGTTGGTATTGTTGCCGGTGGGGTCAATGTTCCGTCATATACGCAACTTTGTGATACACTTGGCACATTTTGTATTTCCGTGTCACCGTTATACCAATGAAGTTGTATTGTGTTCGCCTGCCAACCTGCTTCCAGATTTGATGTGCCAGAATATACTTGTAATGGTGAATATTTACAATTTGCTGTGGATGCACTGGATGGTATATCGGTTGCGAATAATGGTGCGGAAATTAAAAGGGAAATTGTAAAACAAATCGTCCCGATTTGTTTTGGGCTTAGCAATAGATTACATGTGTGTGTGTGTGTGTGTGTGTGTAGGTTTCTGCGGGTTTCAGCTGATTTGTCAACTTTTGTCAATATATTAAACATAATTTTCCTCCTTTCTTATATGAATTCAATATGAATATTATACCATATTTTAATTTTTATGAAAAGTGTTTTTTTACCCCCCTCACCACTTCGTGGTCCCCTCCCCCACAGGGGGAGAATATAAGTCCCTGTCGCGGGCGGATTCTCCCCCACCGGGGGAGTGCGGCGCCAGCCGGAGGGGGGTTACAACATATCAAGATTTATCTTTATCCAATCAAGAGTCCCTGACATATCACGTTTTACATCTATATCAGATATTCTCAACACATGTATCCCAAGTGTTTTCATGTATTCATCACGCACCTTGTCATATTCGTATTTATTATCGTGCGACCAACCGTCTATTTCTATAACCATATTTTTTTCAGCACAGTAAAAATCAGCAATATAATTCCCAATCGGTTTTTGCTTGGTAAAACTTACCCCTAGTTTACTGTTCTTTAATTCACACCAAAGCAATGCTTCTGATAAATTTCCCGCCCTGCGATTTGCGCGCGCTAATTTTTTAAGTTTACCGTTATAATTATGCATGCAAAAAAAGTAAAACAAATAAACATAACTAGCAAGAAGTTTTTTACCCCCCTCACCACTTCGTGGTTCCCTCCCCCACAGGGAGAGAATGTAAGTCCGCGACGAGTGTGAATTCCCCTCCACCGGAGGGGGGGGGACCGCATTGCGGTGGGGAGGGTTCACCCCCCTCCCCGCCTTCATCGGTACTCCCCCACTGGGGGAGAATTTTTT
Source organism: uncultured Pseudomonadota bacterium (assembly GCA_902771095.1). Lineage (GTDB taxonomy): Bacteria > Pseudomonadota > Alphaproteobacteria > Rs-D84 > Rs-D84 > Enterousia. Next base: position 40,832 of record CACXVH010000001.1, on the reverse strand, counting down.
TATTTCGTATTTATTTTCTTTAACAATGCCTTGGTCAAATCTGCGCATAACATTCCGATAAACGCACCCAAAATAACATCACCCGCCCAATGCGCGCCGATATAAACACGCGACAAACCAATAATTATTGCCAAGGTCCATGTTGCCCATTTAATTTTCGGAAGCAACATTCCAATCATAACAAGACCGGCAAAACTGACCGCTGTATGTCCAGACGGCATTGAATTAAACACACTTTCAAATGTCCCAGGGACAAAGAAAGTCGCATCTAATGCCTCGTAAATAATGGGTCTGGAACGACCAATTAAAACCTTTAATACACCGGTTGTTAAAATCGCCATCAATACAGAACACAATAAATAGAAAGCATAACTGTTCTTTATCTTTACAAAAGCGAATCGGAAATCGTTTTCATTCGTGACAGCTTTGTATACAAAGAAACTTATCACTGCCAACAAAGATGCCACAAACCACATTTTTGTACTAAAAATTTTTCCCAATACAAATGCAACGCCGCACCAAAATCCATCACCCATTGTCCACGGGTTACATTGTGGATTGTGTAAAATTGAATATAAATCCTTGTCCCAACCGAACACACATCCCAACACCAGCGCAATTGTTAAAATCGCGCCAAATAAAATCCATTTCCATTTCAAAGTATTATCTTTTCTTATAAACATTTTATATATCCATTAGTTGATCATAGACCTTGCTATCTGTTAATATTTGAACACTTACCGCGCCCGCCAAGGCGTCTTCATCTGTTCCGCTTACAATCTTTGGGCACGCGTTTCGCATGGCATTAACATCGACATTTTTATCATTGTTATAATCGTGCGCATTGAATTTTCCATTGATTACATTCAAAAGAAAAGATTCTTGCTGCTCTGAATTTCTTATATTAGATAAACATACAATTGGAAAAACACCGCGCCCATCAAGAACCTTGCCATATCCGGTCTTTACAGATTTATTCAATAACTCCAAAACACCGCCATTTTTCAAATCTATGAAACTGGCGATTCTTGCGCGACCTGCGGTTGGTGTTCCAATCAAAACACCGCGTTTGTTTTCGTTAAAAGATGCCGCCAGCGCCTCTGCTGTGCCACGCGTAGTATCTGAAATCACAACCACCACAGGAACCCCTGTCACAGCATCGCCCCCCGGAACAATTTCTAATTCGTCCACAGCCGTTTCAATCGCACGCATAATTGGTTTTTGTCCCATAAATAATCCCGCCAATTTTGCCGCTGATTTTTCATTATCCCCGGTGGCAGTTCTTAAATCTAAAATAATACCAGCAACATCACTATGTTTTGCCAATGCTTCGTTCACGATGTCAACCGCGCCATCAGAAATTTTATGAATTATTATTTCCAAAATACCACCCTTGGCATCTTTGTTCGGCGCGCGATAAATAACATCTGCATCCGCCATCATAATTGTTGCACGGCGCAAAGTCACATATCTATTTCCAGATGGCGTTAATAATTTTAATTTTTCTGTGCCAGAATTATACCCAGCCAATATTCCAGATATATCTTCGTCAGACATTCTTTCAACACGTTCGCCATTGATTTCGGAAACGATGTCCCCTTCCCTTATACCGACCATATCAGCCGGCGAATCTTTATAAACCCCGGTGACGCGCAAATTGCCACGCGAATCACGACCACCATCAAAGCCCAAACTCGTTAAAATATGCGAATCATCGCCATTTAACATATCACGCGAATAAATATAATTTCCGTTTTGATCAATTCCAGAAAGCAAAGCATTAACAACAACCTGGTATAATTCTGCATCTTTCAGTGCACGCAACCGCGCATCTCTTTCACGCATCCGCAACAACAAAGTAGTTGTTAATTCACCATATGCCTTCCAATCTTTACTTTTTGGATATGGATAATTAGCAATCAATTCATCGCCCCACACCAAAACAGCCCTTTCCCCAGTTGCTGCAATATGCGCATCAGGATTTAATTTTTCCAAACTTTCAATCGCAACATCAATGTTTTTACCCGCCCAATTTACACCGTCCAGTTTTTCATAAATATCTGCAAAAACATCAGATACAGCATAAACATCCAAATCGTCTTGAATTTCAACATTGTCATAAAACAAAGTCGCAGATTGAACATACAATGGCCAACAGACCAAACCAAGTAATAAAAAGATTTGTTTTATTTTCATATTTTTCTCTCCTTTCCTTTGTTTGGTCTAATTTGCCTTTAATAATCTGTTTCCCGCAAATTAAAGTGATACAAAATAACATTAGAAATATAGATACTTGTTAATGTTCCACTTATGATGGAGAAAGTCATCGCAACCGCAAATTCACGCAACATTTGACCGCCAAACATATAAATACCAACCATCGCCAAAATAGTCGAAACACTGGTCATAATTGTTCTGTATAACATTTCGTTCACAGATAAATCGATAACTTCGCTAACCGGCATTTTGTGATATTTTTTAAGGTTTTCATCAATTCTGTCATAATTCACAACTTTATCATTAACAGAATATCCAACCCCCATCAAAATAACCGCAATCGCTGTCTGATTGAATTCCAATCCCGCAATCGAAAAGAACCCAAACATCAAGATAAGGTCAAATATCAACGACACAAAAGACCCAACCGCATATCCACCACGATAACGAATCCAAATATACACAGACATCATAATAAACGATACCAATATCGCCAAAACACCACCACGAATCAATTCCCCACCGATTTTTGGTCCAACAACTTGAACCTGGGAATAAGTTACATGATCGCCCAAAATATTTTTAATTTGTGCAACACGTTCGTTTTGTTGTTCGTCAGTAGAACCCTTTGGCAAACCGACACGCAACAAAATAGCATCACCATCAACCGCCTGTAATTCTGGTTTAAATTCCGCCAATTCATGACGCATTTTATCAATGGTATATTCGGCAGATGTTGGCTTAACCTCCATTGATATACCGCCAGAAAAGTCGATACCATAATTAAACCCTTTGAACACGATGGACAATATAGACAACACAATACAGATTGCAGAAATCCAATACGATAATTTACGATATTTCATAAAATGCAATTTCATAACACAACTCCTTCAACGCATTTTTATTTCATTCTTATATAACCAATTTTCTTGCTTTTGCCGTTCATATAGTAATCAACAAATACACGTGTCAAAAGCAAGCAAGTGAACAATGTTGTCGCCACACCAATAGACAGTGTCACAGCAAACCCACGAATCGGACCTGCCCCAAACTGGAACAAAATCAATGCACAGATTAAATTGGTCAATTCACCGTCCATAACTGTCTTGGTAGAACGTGTAAATCCATAATCAACTGCACGTAATGTCGGAACACCTTCGCGAACTTCGTCTCTGATTCTTTCAAAAGGTAAAATGTTTGCGTCCACCGCCATACCCAATGTCAACACGATACCTGCGATACCAGGCAAAGTTAATGTTGCACCGAACAAAGCAGACACACCAACAATCATTAGCAAATTAACAATCAAAACGACATCTGCGAACAAGCCAAAGATTCCATACATCATCGCCATGAATACTAATATGAATATTACACCTACAACCGAACCAATTTTCCCAGTCGCGATTGTATCAGCCCCCAATCCAGCACCAACTGTGCGTTCTTCGATAACCTCTAATGGTGCAGGCAACGCGCCCGAACGCAACAAAACCGCCAAATCTTTCGCCCCCTGTAAAGTAAACCCACCAGAGATTTGACCGCGCCCCCCCGGAATTGGTTCACGAATTGTTGGGGCAGACAAAACCTTGTCATCCAATACAATTGCGAATCTTTCACCGACATGTTCGGTCGTTAACTTTGCAAATCTGCGTGTTCCGCTTGCGTCAAATTCAGTCGTCACGACCGGCATATTATTCTGGTCAAAATCTGCCTGGGAATTTTTCAAACTGTCCCCCGACACTTCAACACGCGAATACACAGGAATAAGTTGCCCTGGATTTTCCATATATTCCAAAAACATAGTCCCACTTGGTGCATGTCCAGATTGCAATTGCGCGCTAGTGATATTTTCATTAACCAAATGGAAAGACATTTTTGCCGTTTTTCCAATTAACTCTTTGATACGTTCTGGATTATCTACACCTGGCAATTGAACCAAGATATATTTACCGCCCTGGGATTGAATTGAAGGTTCTTTGGTCCCCAGCGCATCAATACGACGACGAACGATTTCAATACTGCGCGACATCGCATCATTGATAAATTCTTCACGCGCCTTGGATGTATAAGATATGGTCAAAGTTTTACCACTTGATGACACATCAACATTGTTTCCCAAAACACTGCGCAAACGCCCCTTGGCTTTTGACACTTCGCCATCATCACGAACGACCAAAGTAACTTCTTTACCAGTATTACGCAAATCAGAAAAACGAATAACACCTTTGTTGCGGTCAATCATCGCGCTGCGCACTTCGTCATAAAGTTGTGCAGATTTTTCTTTTAACATAACATCTGTATCAACCTCTAACAATAATTGTGCGCCACCTTTTAAATCTAACCCCAACGGAATCGGCTGAATCCACGATGGAAAATAAGGTGCCAATTTAGGCGACAAAGTTGGCACAGCCAATAAGCATCCAAACAAAGAAATAAAAATAATTGCTAATTTTTTAAACATGATAACCCAACCTTAAAAAAATATTATTCAACACTTGCAACAGCATTTTTGTTTATTTCAACAACAACACCCTTGGCAATTTCAACATCTAAACTTTTTTCATTTATTTTTTTCACAGTTCCATAAATGCCAGCCGCCAAAACGCGATTGCCAACCTTAATAGAATCCAGCATCTTTTGATATTCCGCCATACGTTTTTTATTTGGTCGTATCATAAAGAAATAAAGTATTGCCATTATAACAACACAATAAATAACCATACCCCACATACCATCTTGGGGTTGAGCCATTGGTGCAGTTTGCGTCACTTGATTTGCAACTTCGATTGTTTCATTCATGAATATTCTCCTTAAGTTAATATATAAACCCTAGTAAAAAAACGAGCATAAGTAAAGAAAAAAGTGCCTTATCCCCGTTCAAACAAAGCATCCAGTTTTGATATCGGTATAACCTGGTAAACCGGGCGACCATGGTTGCATTCTCCGCCCCGCTCTGTTTGTTCGATATCACGCAAAATCGCGTTCATTTCCGCCATATTCAATTTGCGCCCCGCCCGCACCGAATGATGACATGCAAAATTCGCCAATTTAAGATGCAATTTTTCTTGTAATTTCGAAGAATGACCGTTTGCGCGAACTTCGTCTGCAATTTCTTTGAAACACTTTTCCCAATTTAAATCCCAATCAGATGGCTTTTCAAAAATCGCAATTGCACCATCACCAAAACTATCAATATGCAAACCACATTGTTTTAATTCATCTGCAATCATCAATACCGATTCTACTTCTTCACTGCGCAACTTTATAACCAACGGTGTTAATAGTGGTTGTGTTTTAATTTCATGTTTACGCAATTTTTCATAAGTAATTCTTTCATGTGCGGCATGTTGATCAACAATAACAAAACCATTTGCATTTTCTGCCAAAATATATTTGTCATTTAATTGGCCAATAACACGTCCCAATGGCAAATCAAATTCAGATTCTTGTTTAACAATTTCTTGGGGTGTATAAATTTTGTCTATACGGCGGTTTCCGTCGTATAGCGACGGTTCAGATACAAAATGTTTTGCGTACAAATTTGAATCTTGCGTGCGCGAATTAAAGAAAGTTTGTATTAACGGAATTTCAAAATTTTTATTCTTTTCAATATTATTATTTTGTAAATTTTGATTTAATGTTTTCGACAATACTTCACGCAAAGATTTTATAATAAAAGAACGCACATGTGTTGGTTCCAAGAAATGCACTTCGGTTTTTGCGGGCGACACATTTACATCAACATATTGTGACGGCAATTCAAGATAAAGCGCACATAACGGAAATTCACGCGCATGCATAACATCCATATATGCAGCGCGAAGTGCCGAAACCAAAACCTTATCCTTGACCGGTCGACCATTTACAAACAAATATTGGTCAATAGATGATGCACGCCGTAATGTTGGATTTGAAATATATCCATGTAATTTCATATCTGATGAAGACGAAGTTGCATCCACCGGCAACATTTTACCGCGAACCTCGATACCCATAATGGAAATTATGCGTTCTAGTAAATCTTGATTTTTTGGAAACCGCCATTTGTTATTCAAAACAAACCCAACATCCACGCGCGCCATGGCAAGCCGTTTTACAGTATCAACAACCGACAACATCTCTGCCCTGTCCGTATGTAAAAATTTTAATCGCGCCGGGGTTTTTGCGAATAAATTTGCAACCCTTATTCTTGTTCCGTTTTCCCAATCAGACGGTTTTATTTCCATTGTATCAACATTTAATTGCAAACCATTTGGCGCCCCGTCATGAAAAGTATCAATTGTCATATCTGACACAGATGCAATCGATGGCAATGCCTCACCCCGAAAACCCATAAAATTTATATTCAACAAATCATCGTCTGGTAATTTAGATGTCGCATGGCGCAAAACACAATTTGCCAAATCTTCCCTATTCATACCGCGACCATTATCAATCACAGATATCATTGTACGACCGCCATCAACAACATCCACCATTATTTGGTCCGCACCAGCATCCAGCGCATTTTCAACCAATTCTTTGACAACACTTGCTGGCTTTTCAACCACTTCGCCCGCAGCAATTTGATTTATCAAAAAATCTGGCAAAACGCGAATAGACATTTTAATCCTTGAAACTTACATCAATTATCTCAAATTCTTTTTCACCACTGGGAAGACGCACCGTACAAGTATCACCAACACAATGCCCAATCAAAGCGCGCCCCACAGGCGAACTGCATGATATAATCATTTTTCCATCAGATTCTATATCTGATAAAATTCTGCATTCCATTTTATTACCGTCTTCATCTTCTGTAATAACCTTTGCCCCAAAGACAACACGATTCCCAGAAAGCGAATCAATATCTATGACCTGGGCATTTTCTATGGTAGATTCTATAAATTGAATTCTTTTATCAATTTGGCGCTGTTTTTCTTTGGCAGCGCTATAATCTGCATTTTCAGACAAATCGCCAAGGGAACGCGCCCATTGAACAACCTTTAATATTTCGGGTCTTTGATTTTCTTTTAAATCTTTTAATTCGCGCAACAGTGTATCAAATCCCTGACGCGAAATTGGTTTCTTTTCCATAACTATCACCTTAATGTTTTGCTTAACAATATAACATTAATTTTAATTTTGCAATTACGATTTGAAACGATTATACTGTAACTTATGATAAGATTAAAACCGAAAGTTTTGACATTATTCCTACTGCGCCGTTTTTTTGCCAGTTTCTTTTTGGTAATGTTAACTGTGTGCGGTGTGATTTTTGCCGTCACATTTGTAGAACGACTTTCTGCGAATCCAGACGCAATATCTACCCTTGTTGATTCATGGCTGCGATTATTGGAATATATTCCAATGTTTTTGCCGTTGGCTGTATTTATGGGGACATTGGTTGCGTTTTATAATTTGACTAAATCTTCAGAACTGATAATTGCATCTGGAACCGGGCTATCACCTTTTCAAATATCGCGTCCATTTTTGTTTGGCGCATTTATAATCGGACTTTTTGCATCATGTGTTATAAATCCTTATTCTGTAAATTTGACAACTAAAAACTTAACAAACCATCAATTGAAACTGATAGACAGCGCAATATGGCTTCGTGAGAAAACTAACGATGGGATTTTGACTGCCCGTGCCGAAGGGTTACACATAGCAAAAAACAAAGATGTTATTTTTGATAATATAACAATACTGTTACAAGACAACACATTCAAATTACAAAAGCAGGTATTTGCACAATCTGCGACATTATCTGAATGGGGATTTGATACTGAAATGGCTGATGTTACGACTGCTGATGGTGTCACAAAAAAAGAACCTTCTCATATAAACACAAAATTAACCCCAACAACTGTTCTGGACAGATATTTACAACCAGATCAAATTTCTTTCTGGAAATTGCCGGGCTTTATACAAAAGATGAAGGGTATCGGTGTTCCGACACGGGGGCATTTGGTGCAATTCTGGACATTATTTTTCTTGCCGCTTAATATGATGGCAATGGTTGCATTGGGAATCGCGTTTTCACAGACAAGACAACGTCGTAATTATACTTTTGGATTAAAATTCAGTTTGGGGATATTAACATGTTTTGCGCTTTATTTCATTGTGAATTTATTTAATGCGCTGGGGAATACTGGAACATTGCCACCATTAATAGCAATCATTGCACCACAAATAATAATTATTGCTGGATCATGTATGTTCATAACCAGTTTTGACACAATATAGGGGGAACAATATGCCACTGCGTAAAAAAACAAGTAATAAAAAATATATTATATGGGGTATTGCAATCATATTGTTAATATTGATGATAATATCATTTGCGCCAAATCCTGAATTTAACGAAGTAGTTCTTTATCCATGAAATACATAGAAATATTTTTAGAGGCATTGTCCGCAGAAAAGGGTCGCAGTCAAAAGACACTAAGCGCGTATGCATCTGACTTGCATCATGCAGAAGATGAAATCGGCGACTTATTAAGCGCAACTGCTGATGACATCCAAAATTATTTATCACATTTGCCAGATAAACCATCATCTATTTCACGCAAAGCCAGCGCACTTCGCACATTTTACAAATTTTTAATGTTGGAAAAAATCATAACAAAAAATCCAACTGCTAATTTGGAATTACCAAAACGCGGGCGCACACTACCTAAATATTTATCACCCGAAGAAATAGAATTATTGATATCTTCATCTGGGGATATAAAAACATCGGTTCGATTAAAATGTATGCTGGAATTATTGTATGCATCTGGACTGCGCGTATCTGAATTATGCGAATTACCACTTTCTGCAAATTTGGGCGATAAATTATTGATACATGGCAAAGGCGCCAAAGAAAGATTGGTCCCCATGCACGAAGCGGCGCAACATGCATTACACAAATGGCTAGAACTTCGTGGCGATAACGATTCGAAATATGTCTTTCCATCAAATTCGCAAACCGGACATATAACCCGTGATGGCTTTTTCAAGATATTAAAAAAGTGCGCTGTATTGGCGGGTATTGAACCATCACGCGTTTCGCCACACGTTCTGCGTCATTCTTTTGCATCACATTTATTGGCAGGCGGGGCGAATTTACGCGTGATACAGACGATGCTGGGACACGAAGATATTTCCACAACACAAATATACACTCATGTTTTACCAGAAAAATTAAAAGACACAGTGGAAAGCGCACATCCATTGGCACATAATGGAATAAAGGATTTATAAAATGATAACCAAATGTGACCATCCTGGATGTAGTAAAGCCGGCACTTGTCGTGCGCCAAAGTCGCGTGATTTAAAAGAGTATTGGTGGTTTTGTAAAGAGCATGCCGCCGAATACAATAAAAATTGGAATTACTATGCAAATATGACAGCTGATGAAATTGATGCAGAATGGGAACGCGAAACTTTTGGAATTGCCGATAAAGACAAAGAAGCGATCAACAAAAAAGAATCTGAATATGTTCAATTTTTAAATGACTTTTTAATGGGACGTTCTAACTTTGATAAAATGCCACCTAAAAAAACTGTGCCTTCACAAATTGTTTCTGCAATGCAAGTGTTTCAATTACCAATCACTGCCACCTGGCGCGAAGTTGGAACAAGATACAGAATGCTTGCTAAAAAATATCACCCAGATACAGCACAAAACAAAAAATCATCAACCGCCGAGTTCACGCGTATAACCGCTGCATACGAAACCTTGAAAAAATATTTCAAAAAATAATTGTCGTGGCTTTGTGAAAATAAAGACAGATTATTTCTTTTCCATATTCTTTTTTACCCACGCATAATGACGGAAGAATTCTATACCAGGGCCCGCAGGCAATCCCATCCATCTTTCACCTTTTGGAATATTACGGAACACACCACTTTTTGCACCAACTTCAACATCATCACCAATATGAATACCATTTGGAATACCAACCTGCCCCGCCAACAGCACACGATTACCAACGACCACACCGCCGGCCAATCCAACACCAGCCGCCAAGAAACATTCTTTGCCGATAACAACACCATGTGCAATCTGACACAAATTATCAATTTTTGTTCCGTCCCCAACAATGGTGTCTGTCATCGCACCACGGTCGATACAAGTATTTGAACCAACAGATACACGATTACCCAAAATCACGCGTCCAGTATGCGGAATAAACACATTTTTCCCATTTTGACGCGTATATCCAAAACCGTCTTTACCAATAACAGCATTCGCATTTATAACGCAATCAGAACCAATGGTTGCATTTTCAATATGTGCGCCAGTATGAACAACTGTGTTTGCCCCCAAAATCACATTACGACCGATAAAAGCACCAGGATAAATCTTTACCCCCGCCTCTAACACAGCGCCCTTTTCAATCGTTGCGTATTGACCGACATAATTAGTGCGCTTTTTGCGAAAGAAAACCCCGCGCTCCACAGTTGCAAAATAAGACACACCAAAGCGCGGTTTTTCAGCATAAATTTCCCCCAATATTTTAACAATGTTTCCACGCGGGGAATCTGTTATCAAAAGAGTAGCCCCTTTTGGTGCATGTTTAATTTGCTCTTTTTGTAATAAAATGACCGATGCCTTGGTATTTTCCAAAACCTCAATCGGTAATATTTTAAAAGCATTTGAATTACGTTCTGTGGAATAGAAAGCCAGTTGTCCAGGTTTTGCATCAGCGATTGGTGCAACACCGTCAACAAGCTGTTTTGAATTACCTTTTAATTCCAAACCAAATTTTTTAGCCAATTCCCCAGCTGTAATTTTTTTACCGCGTGGACCAAAAATTTTCCGTAATAATTTTTTAAACATGATGCATTCCTTTTTTTAGTTCCCCTCTATGGAGGGGTGGTGCGAAGCACCGGGGTGGTTTCCACTTTTACCATAATCAAATTTTATTTGATTATAAAAACAAAACAATCAAAAGGCAAACGTTATTATTCTTAGAATATATCAGTGACCGTGGGAATCCATAATAACCTATAAAAAAAGGTTGCGTTCCCGCAACCTTTTTTCTTAATCAAATTATATTAATCTAATTCGATACTTACGACATCGCCGTATGTTCCCAATTCTTCGGTGCCAATATAGCATTGGATATGTTCACCGATTTCATCCATCCATTGTTGTGCCGCTTCATTTTTAATATTTTCTTTGTTCTGTTTAATAACCGAAGCAGTTATACCAGCACCCAAACCACCAGCAGCAAACCCTGTAACAATTGGAATCGTGACACGTGCCGCCGTATTTGTTTTCATATTTGATTTATATGCCGATGTACATTCATCTTTGACAATCAATGCTTTATTTTTACAATCTTTCAACTTTGTTTCATCATTGTTACCTTGTATCGATTGTGAACAAAGATTACTATTACCACCGACTTCTTCACACAATGTCTCAGCAGAATTTAAATAACTTTCACACAAGCTTAAATCAGATGCGGTATTTGCCGAATTAGCATAATTTATACAACTGTTTCTGCTTCTCCCTCTCGTCGCCTCATCATTTAATTTAGAATCAGCACTATTCATCCATCCCCCAAGTAAACCACTTTCAGTCAACCCCAAACCAATTCCTGTTCCAGCCAACGCAGGTGCGACTGTGCCCCAGGCATAAGCAATCTTCTCTTTGGTTGATAATTTGCTGCCCTTACATTCGCCATCAACCCATTGACCATAACCCTGTTTGCACAATTCACGGTTACCAACTGTATCCGAAATCTTGCGCAAATCAGCATCGCTTATCCAAGAACCACAGGTAAATGAATCACCAACCGCAAAGTATGCCACAGAATTATTTTTCAACAAATCTTGGATATCTTTGTCGTCAGATTGCACAGTAATTCTTGCACGACAGAACGAACCATACAAATCATTTGATTCAACGAATTGTTTTGTGGTTAAACCTTTCGAAACATAGTTCTTTGGTACCTTGCTATTTCTCAACTTTACCCACAAAAATGTAGAACCACTTTCTTTGTTACCCATAATTCCACCATTATTATTAGCCATACAAACACGTTGCTCTTTGTTTAATTTGGCATTGTACATCGCCTGAACTTCTTTTTCAACATCCGCTAACAATGTTTGGAACAAAGATGTACCAGCATTAGTCAACAAATATTCCGTTTGTGATTGGTAAACTGGTTGATCATATATACACCCGGTATCTGAATCGATCACGGACTGATCACAATATGTCATTCCTTCGCTGTTAACAAGCGGTTCCATAGTGCCTGTACAATCTGCTGCATCTTCTCCACCGACCAAAGCCGCTACTGTTGAAGCAAGTTGTTGAATACTTGAAGCAGCACAAGCAACAACGATACCTTTACCTTCGTATGCTGCGACTTCTGTTGAATTCGCACCACGCCATGCTTCACGAACAGATGTGTACCCATTCCATGAAGTTGTATCACTTCTATCATCTGGCCATTGATCCGCAATTGCTATCTTCAAATGCTCTTCACATACAGATGATGTTTTCACCGTATTCATACACAAACCGATAACAATATTGTAATCCAGGACACCGCCCATCTTATTCATGCTACGATCCAATCTCGCATTACCAGTATCATAAGTTCCAGAAACAATATCTGTTCTGCTGCGATAGCAATTAACATATTCTTTACCGCACATGGCCTTTACACAAGAAAGAGCAATCGTTTGACATTGTTTTTTCATATTTTCAATCGCCGCAGGATTATAAGATGTAGAGAGTATAGAATTCAATGTCGCAACCGCACCAATCGGATCAGATACGGATTCATTATAAGATGGGAACAAAGTACTAAATGTTGAACCATCTTCATCATAATATGTATATGTGTATCCATCTGTTCCGGCAGATGTCGCAGCATAGATACAATTTGCATCAGCATTTACAATCGCAGAACACCCAGACAAAATATCACCATAAGTTCTGGTATCGTTCACATGCACACCATCACCAGATTTAGACCTTGTATAACACACAGAACCAAGTCCCCCACCGCAAGAACGCATTGCACATTCTTTGATTGTTTCAACACAAGAATTCTTTGCCTTGGTATCGAATTTTTTCATTGCTTCTTGAATCTTGGTATTTGCATAACTTTTACGTGCAGAATAAGCCAATGAAAATACTTCTTCTTGTAAATCTGGATCTCCCAATTCACGGTCAGAAGGAACTTTTTCACGATATGTCATATGGCAATATCTGTTCGAACCGATTGTTTCCAAACACGCGGTCTTTAACAATTTACGAACATCCGAAGCACTGGCTGTTTCAACACCATCATGCATAACCTGGGAAGTTGTCAAAGCACCAGTTCCTTCGGCAATAATATTGGCTGCGTCGATTGATGCCAAGCTGGTCCCTTCGACACAACTTAATGGATTTTTTGCACACGCGTTAACCAAACAGTTATCTGTTACCTTTTGACAGGTCTTAACCGCGTTCAATGCCGCTGTGGATGCCCCTTCGGCAACCAAAGTGCCAATTCTGGAATCACCAGCATATGTTAAATTATTTGCGTTCGCAACAGAACCAAATAACTGTGTTTTACCGGTTTCTTGGCAACGTTGTAATGTCGAATCACAAAGCAATGCCTGCTTCTTAAATGTCTTGGCCGATGTGCACAATTCAAAATCAGCACCACAAATATCATCGCGTTGCAAACAATTTGTATAACGACGGACACATTGTTCGGTTGTTAATTTATTTGTAATACCGGCACCGATAATCAATTGACCCAATACAGAACCATTTGCCGGATATGTATATCTATCGACAACAACCTCTGTCGCGCCACTGCGGGTCGCAGATGGTATTGTATGCGATTCCGCAACATTAGACAACGCGTTTATCGCAGTTGTTCCAAACAATGCGTTAATACCAGATGAAGAGCATTGATACAAAACACTTAAACAATTTGCCATTTGTCCGTGGAACAAAACATTTGTCGTACATTCTTGCATATCAGAACCACAAACATCATCTGCCTTGATACAGTCGGTATATTTTTCAATACATTCGCTGTCGCCATAATATGCAGCCGTAGACGAAGTTGTGGTTGTTCCTGTCACCGTTCCAGACACCAACCGGGTCGCAATAGACGGCAAACGCGGCGATGCCTTACTTGTCACACTGACACGCGAAGTAGCCGCAAAAGATGCCGGAATTACGGCAATTATTGACAATAAACTAAGTATTTTGACGATGTTTCTCATCCCTTTTCTCCATTTTACTTTACATCTATTTTATCATAAAAATGACTATAATAAAAGAGAAAAAAACAAAAATATAGATTTTTTTACATAAAAAAACCACCCGAATGGGTGGTTATTATTATTTACTTTTTTTAACTGGTGCTTTCTTTTTTTTGACTGTTTGTTTTTTTACTGGTTCGTCTTTGACTTCTTTTTTAAAGGTCTTGATACCATTTGCAATATTTTTCGCCATCGCTGGAATCTTTGCCGAACCAAACAAAATTAAAACAAGCAAAACAATTAAAAGTATTTCCCAAAAGCCGCCTCTCATATCAAACTCCTTAATTATTACTTTGTCACATAGCAATCTAAGCCATCAGATTTTGCATTTCTGCAAAAACCATTTGCTTCATTAGCACTATGGAAAGCGATACGCAATCTGTATGTTGTTTTACCCTTAACCTGGGCCGCCAAAATCACAAACTGTTTTCCGCTAAACAAATTGCTGTGCGATGCACGCATTTTTTGTTCCGCACTTTGTGCCAAGGCGCGCGTACTGTAAGAGCCAAATTGGACATAAATATCACCACTAGATGCCGAAGCCACAGTTTTTGTTGTTGTCGCTTTTTTCACCGGCTTTTTCGCCACAGGTTTTTGTGTTGCTGGCTTATCTGGGTTAAATGTCACTTCCTTTCTGTCTTCGACAACACGCACAGGTGTTCCGCTTTCGGATACAGGAACCATTATCGCAGGTCTTTCAACCGGTGCAGGCGCTGGCTGTTGCGCTGGTCCCGGAACTGGTGCTGGTTGTTGTTCGGTCCCCGGTTGTGGCATCCCTTCAACTGGTCTTGGTGGGACATTTAAATCTGGCACAGATTCACCAGGTTTGTCCACAGATTCCACAGGGGTATCCAAATCTATATTAACAACGGTCCCCGAATCGCCACCGATTTTCGCAACGATAATCCAAGTCGCCAAAACGATAATTGCGATTCCAAGCCCCATCAACAGCCAAGGTTTTTTTGGTCGTGGATTGGAAAACGGTGTTGCTTCTGGCAATGCATCAACATCGTTAGAATCTTCTAAATCTAATAAATCTAAACTTTCATCTTTGTCCATGATATGTCCCTCTTGGTTTTACATTCTAAGGGCATTATACCATAAAAAAACGATATCACCAAATTATTTTGGCATATTTCCAAAATTAGGTGGAACTATTAGTTTATGATTGGCTTCGACAATAGGTTCATTTTCGCATTTGCAAGAACACCCAGCGACCACACAAACCAACGAACACAAAGCAATCAAAACGGCAATTTTTTTCATCTTTACTTCCTTTTTTTCTCAAAGGCGGGGCGAAATCGCCCCACCCTGTTTTATAACGGCAATTTAACTGCGTCTTTCATATAATCAACAAATTCAGACAAAGATTTCACATCTTGACCTTCTTTGCCAAGATAACGCAATGTTACCGATTCGTTTTCCATTTCCTTTTCACCAACAACGGCAATGATTGGTGTTTTGGATAATGATAATTCACGAACCTTGTAATTAACTTTTTCGTCACGCAAATCAGCACGCGCATAAACACCCGCATTTCTTAATGCAGCTACGACTTTTTCCGCGTAATCTTTATACTTTTCAGATACAGGTGCGACCACTACTGGTTCTGGAGACAACCACAATGGCAAATTACCACCTGTGGATTCCAACAAAATTCCCATAAATCTTTCAATAGAACCCAACATAGCGCGATGCAACATAATTGGACGATGCTTTTCGCCATCTTCACCAATATAAGATAAATCAAATCTTTCCGGCAAATTCATATCCAATTGCACAGTACCACATTGCCACACGCGTCCCATAGAATCTTTTAAATAATTATCTATTTTAGGCCCATAAAATGCTGCATCGTTTTCAGCAATTTCATATTCGATACCATTTTTATCCAATGCGTTTTTAAGTGCACCTTCTGCCCTGTCCCAAACTTCGTCACTACCGATTCTAAATTCAGACAATGGGCGCGTAGCCAATTTCATTGTAATTTTTTCAAATCCAAATTTATTATAGATATCTTTAATGAAGCGCAAAATTTTTACGACTTCGCTTTCCAATTGTTCTTCTGTGCAGAATATATGTGCATCGTCTTGAGTGAATTCACGAACACGCATCAAACCAGACAACGCACCAGCGGCTTCATAACGATTTACCTTGCCAAATTCAGCCAAATATAATGGCAAATCTTTATAAGATTTAATACCTTGACCAAACACCAACATTCCACCAGGACAAGACATAGGTTTTACACAGAAAACCTTACCATCCTGAGTTGTTCCAGAATAATTATGAGCGCCATATTTCGCCCAGTGTCCTGATTTTTCCCACAAACATCTGTCCATCACAGAAGGGGTTGAAATTTCTAAATAGCCGGCCTTTTCCTGACGCGCACGAATATAATCTATTAATCTGCGATAAATTTTATATCCTTTGTCATGCCAGAATACAGCACCCGGTGCATATTCTGGTTCAAAATGAAACAAATCCATTTCTTTACCAAGCTTACGATTATCTCGCGCGGCGGCTTCTTCTTGCATTTTCAAAAACGCAGCCAATTCTTCGGCATTTGCAAACGCATCAACATAGATTCTTTGCAACATTTTATTTTTAGAATCACCCTTCCAATAAGCACCCGCGACAGTTCTTATTTTAAAGCCGTCCCGTGGTAAATCTTTACTTGATTCAACGTGTGGTCCACGACACAAATCAACAAAGTCACGGAAAGTATAAATAGATAATGCTTCACCCCTTGCATCGTATTCATTTAACCATTCCATTTTATATGGTTGATCTTTAAAAATTTCCTTTGCTTCGTCCAGTGTAATTTCGCGTCTATCGAATCGACCATCAGATTTAATCAAAGATTTCATTTCTTTTTCAATTTGTTCAAAATCCGATTCGCTGAATCTGTATTCAGTATCGAAATCATAATAAAACCCGTTTTCAATCGCAGGACCACCAGCAAATTTAACATCTGGATGTAATTTTTT
Source organism: uncultured Pseudomonadota bacterium (assembly GCA_902771095.1). Taxonomy (GTDB): domain Bacteria; phylum Pseudomonadota; class Alphaproteobacteria; order Rs-D84; family Rs-D84; genus Enterousia. The sequence continues at coordinate 23,370 of CACXVH010000001.1, read as the reverse complement.
AACTGCTGCTGCCATCACATGAGCCAGTGAATGACGAATCGTTTCTATTGGATAAGACATAATAAATACCTTCTTTTTTTGTATATTATTTTATTAAATTGCTTGCTTATTATAATACGCGCGAAATCTTAGCGCAAATGAAAACCTAGACCCCCAAAGGGGTTGTAGTTGTGGCGGCAAAGATAAATAATTTATAAACCATATTTGCATATTATTACTATTTGAAATAAAAGTCAAAAAAAAATCCGCCGTTTGGCGGATTTTTTTAGTTGTTCAACCCATTTATTAAATTTTGGATTCTGTTCATACTTTCCGTATCATTCAACGCAACAGCAATAGCATATGCAGATTCCAAATCATTTTTTGCCAATGCATTGCGTCCCAATTGCAAATTCAGTGCAGCAGATTTTTCAAAATAGGACATTGCATTGCTTGATTGCGATTCGCGTCCTTCTTGTGTTGGTTCTGCCTGAATTTGTTCAGAAATCACACGCACAGCCGAAGTATAATCGTTAATCGCATTTTCATATTCACCCATTGCTGTGTATGCCTCTGCCCTTTCTGCATAAACATCCGCAGATACACTTCCTTCGGCGCGCGCCAATGAATTGGTATAATCAGCAATTGCACCCTGCCAATTTTTCATCCATAAATTCAATTGACCGCGTTTTGCATATAAATCACGCATCGATAATACATCCATCGGTTTCATAGATTGTGCCGCCAAAGCATTGTTTACATCTGTCAACGCCGCTTCATAATTTTCAAGGCGCATATTCAACAAAGCCCTATCATAAAAAGCAACCGCATTCATACCATCAACATCTAGTGCGGCATCAAAATCATTTAGCGCTTTTTGATAATCACCCATTTGCATATATGCTTCACCACGCAAGATATAAACATTTGCATTTGAATTAGCATCAATCGCTGCATCCAAATCAACAATTGCCGCCTCTATATCGCCTGCGATTATTTTTTCTTTGGCTGCATCAACATAGTCCTGAGATTGTTGCAAAACTTCTTCTGAAACAACGAATTTTCTATTTGTCGGGCTTAAAAATTCATGACCACGACCAATAATGTAAAAAGTAGCCGCGATAAAGAACAAAATTATAAACCAATAAACATATATAGCCCAAGACCACATAACATTCTGGCAAGTTGAACCCTTGGTTACAACCTTCTTTACCTTGACATTTCTAGTAGTTTTTATTTTTTTCATGTAAAACTCCCTCTTCCCTTTTTCTTGATTCTAGAAATTTTTGGAAATCAGGTCAATAGTTTTCTTATCCACTTCTAAAATTTTTCCAGGTTCCAAATTTCCCAACTTTACAGGTCCATATTTCACACGATGTAATTTAATCACAGGCGAACCAACATGTTTCAAAACGATTCTGATTTCGTTTTTTTTGCCTTCGACCACCGTTATCTTTAAATCATGTTGACTTATTACTTCTATTTTCATTGGAAGATATTTAATTCCATCAACAACAACACCGCGACGCGCAGCATCCAAACCGTTTTGGGTAAAACTACTTACCTTTGCAATATAAGTTCTTGGTATTTGATTTTCTGGCAAAGACATTTTACGCGCAAAATCGCCATCATTAGTTAGTAATAAAAGTCCCGTAGTTTTATAATCAAGACGACCAATATATTTTAAATTTCTGTATCGTTTAGCCAGGACATCATATATAGTCCTTCGATTTTGGGGGTCACGCGTTGTAGTCACAGTGTTTATCGGTTTATGAAATATATACAATTTTGTTCCCGATTCTTTTTTTATTATTTTTCCATCGACACAAATTTTTTCATTTCCATTAACAAAAAACACAGGTGTATCTATCACTTTATCGTCAACAGACACCCGACCAGATTTAATTAAATCTTCTGCCATGCGCCGTGAAGCAACACCACTATCTGCAATAAATTTAGCCAACCTGATATTCATTTATTTAACACCTTTGATATCGCAACCACAGCCGCCACTTCGGCACGCAAAATAGTTTTACCCAAAGACAAACTACAAACCCCTGCCACATCCATTTTTTCAAATTCTTTCGGGGAAAAGCCCCCTTCGGGGCCAACAAAAATGCGATTCGTTTTTATTTGTTTTTTTTCTACTTTTAATTCGTGTGCAAAACGTTCATCTGCAACAATTAAATTTTTTAAATCTAAATCAACGAATTTAATTGGTTCTCTTAATTCTGGGATACTGTTGCGATTCGATTGTTCTGATGCTTCAACAATAATTTTTTTCTGACGCACCCAATTTATATGATTGGCAACTGTACGTTCGGTTATCACAGGTTGTAATACCGCAACCCCCATTTGTGTCACCATATTTAACATTTCATCTATTTTCTTAATTGGTGCAAAATAAAAAACAATATCATTGGATGGATCAATTCGATTCGTTTTTTCACCAATAATTATACTTTTGTTATCATCACTTAGTATGGCGGTATATTCTATGCCTTTATTAAAGACCAAACAATTATCCCGCCGCATTACACGACGCAGATAATGAACAACATCTTTATCAATCGGAAAACTTTTTCCAGATTCCAAATTTTCGTTCAAATATATTCTTGGCACATTTTGCATTTTTTAATCTTTTATATTATAAAAATCTCTATTTTTGTGATATAATAGCAACCATGGAAATAAAGTTCAACCTTTTCTCAGGCAGTGGTTCAGGCAAGGGTTTAAGTATCTTTGATTCAACAAAATACAAAGAACACGAACAGGCACCTGTGGCGCGCAAATTTTGGAACATCCGATGGAATATCGGGGTGTGGTTGATATGCGCCTTTGCTTTTGGATTATCTTTTGCGGTTGAACATGTGTGGCGTTATGGATGGGGCCCCGCATCTGCACATTGGGTTTGGCTGTATATAAAAAATATGTTTTCAACATTGGGGATGTCTGTTATCGCGGAAATTCCGTATTGGTTATCACGGACTGTTCATAACCCAGATTTTGCATGTGTGACACCACTGATACCTGTAATTGTATATTATTTCTTGGCAGACGATACATTAAAATCAGAATTTAATCCTGCCGGCAAAGATAACTATGATGAAAAATCTGCGCGCAAGGCAAATGCTGATGATATAAAAAAGATGGGAACAAACTTTAAAAACAAAGAAGGGCTTTTCAATGGTTTTATGATGGTATTGGGATACTTTAAATACAAAGGTGAAAACAAACCATTGATGTTTGATGAAGCATTATCTACTTTGTGTGTGGCACCTCCAGGAACTGGTAAAACCGCCGGTGTTGTAATACCAACAATTCTTGATTGCGATACAGTTTCAATGATTATTAATGACCCAAAACCAGAATTAAAACAGTTGACATCTGGGTATCGTTCGACGGTGGGACCTGTGTTTATTATGAATTGGGCGGGGCAAGATGACCCGGCACGCGGGATATATTATCCATCATGGAATCCATTATCACCAGAACATCTTCCTTATAATCCGGAACAGCGCGATTTGTATATTGATTCTATGGCCAAGGTTTTGGTTCCAGACAGCAAGGGCGCAAATGCAGACCCACACTGGGCGAATACTGGACGCGCCGGATTATCAGGATTGGTAAATTTTATCGTATCAAAGATAGAACGCGCCAAGGCAGACGATTATTTCTATTCCCGCATAAACAGTGGCACACTAAGCAAGGATGATGCCGCACTTTTGGGCGATTATTATTTATCAATGATGAACGATCCAAATGCATATGCTGCCTATTCAATGTTGCAACGCGGCGAATTAAACACAACGAATTATGTTCATGTTGGGACATGGGCAAACATACCTGATTCATGGCATGGGCGTGAGGCATCTTTTGCAATGATACTTGATTGGTTGACATCAAGCCAGGTTGCGATTGCCGAAGAAATGGAAGAACGCAGACGCCAGGGCGATCAAATGGTTATGATGGCAGACCCGATGAAAGATGTTTTATTAAATGCTGTCGAAGAAGCGCGCCGTTATGCATACGCACATCGTGCGGTTTCTGAATTAACACAATTGGCGAACACACCAGATAAAGAACGTGGTTCTATACTTTCAACAATGGTTGAAGGTTTGGCAATATTCCGTAATGCCGCTGTTCGAAACAGAACATCTCACTCTGATTTTCATTTTTCTGATTTACGCGGAATGCTTGATCCAAGGGATGGTCAATTTAAACCTGTAACTGTTTACTTATCAATCAATATGGTTGATGCCCAGGCATTAAATCCGATTACCGCAATATTTATTGAATTGATGTCCAGTTATTTATTGGCACACAATATTAATCAAACCATAGACGGAATAAAAATGGGACCTTGCCCTGTGTTATTCGTGTTGGATGAAATGCCAAAAATGCAAAAACTGGATGCTGTTATCCAGGGACCAGATTTGGGGCGTGGATGTAATGTGTCTTATTTAATAATTGGTCAAGATATCCATCAAATTCGTGAAAAATACGGTGCCGATGCGGCTGATACGATTATATCTACAACCGCGGCAAAAATTGTTTTGCGACAAAACGACCCAGAAACAGCAAAAAGATTTTCTGAAATGATGGGCATGAAAAAAACAGAAAAAATTGAAAAAGGTGAAGATGGTAAAGAAGTCAAAAAACCAAAAGAAGAACCCATATTCAGCGAATACGAAATAATGCGATTAAAAACTGGTAAACAACTCGTTATTTACCAGGGTTGGTATCATCGTCCAATTGAAGCAGATCAAGAAAGATGGTTCTTGAACAAAACAGATATCGAGAAAAAATTGTACGAAAAAGTTACAATGGGTGAAGCATCGCCATTACCAGAATTTTTAATTCCATCTCATCACGCAATTATGGGTTATTCTGGGACACCATGCGTTTTGAATCCAAATACTAATGAAATAAAAATCTTGGAACCATTGCATTAAAATATGCGTAAAATAATTTGCTTTTGTTTGTTTTTATTTCTTGGTGCATGTGCATCAACAACAGAATCGTATTTAAATAATATTCAAAACAATTTTGCAAATGGTAATTTTGAAGCATCTGAAAAAAATGTGACAGAACAAAACAATCTTGATTTGTTAATAAATGGTATCGCCCTATTTCATGCCGATAAATACAAAGAAAGCGATGCAGAATTTGAAGAATTTAATAAAAGAAATCTAAGCGAAACTTCTTCATCGATTTCCCGCGAAGCCACCGGACTTTTACTTGGTGGCGGTGTTAATTCTTATAAGCCGTATATGATGGATTCGCTTTTTGTATCTTATTATCAGATATGGGATTTGTTGGCGCTGTCCGATTGGGCAAACGCGCGCGTGGTTATAAATCAATCTTATGCGCGTCAGCAGAATATGTCGATTGAATACAAAAAAATGATAGAAGAAAACAAAAATAAAATTTCGGAAAATTCGGAATTAAATGAAATTATTGATAAAAACACAGCCGATTGGGTGGCGTTCACTGATATTATGAATCCAGCATTGATGTATCTATCTGGAATATATTTTTTGAACGATGGTGATTTTGATAACGCGATAACATACCTTAAACGCGCAAATGGTATGATGCCAGAAAACACTTTTATTAAACAAGACCTTGAAATGGCGCAAAAAAGAATCGCACCTAAAAACACAACCTGGCAATTTATTGATTCTGGTTTTGCGCCGCGTCTTCGCGAACAAAATGCAGGAATATTTTTACCAAATATCGGTATGGTGTATTTTTCTTTTTCTGAACCTTACTTGAATGACGATTTTGGCGCACCACAAAATGCACAACTGCTGGCTAATGTAGACGCAATGTTTATGACAGAATACCGCGAATATCAAACAAATGAAGTGTTGCGTTCTTTTACTTCTGCGGCCAGCAAAGCAACATTACAAGCAACCATGTACAATTCCGGCAGTGATTCTGCACCAATACTTGGGATACTTTCATCTATTTATACAGTTGCTTCATCAAACACAGATGTTCGGACATGGGCAACATTACCAAAATATATATATGTAATTCGTAAAAACGAATCAGGCACTTTGAAAAATAATTTAATTTACACACGAATAATAAATGGTAGAATAACAGACAACAAACAAATCAACCTGAAATAAAGGAGAAAAAATATGAAAAAAATGATACCTGTTGCATTGATGCTTACACTTTGCGCATGCGGCGGAACACGCGTTGTTGATTTAAACAACGAAAAAGAAGTTGCCGCAATGCAAGATGTGATGGAATTGGAATATCGCGATTGGACCAAGACCGCAGAAACGATGACCGAATCGATGTTAAAAAGCAATGCTTTTCGTCGGGTTCAAAATCCAGTAATTGCGATGGGTCCGATTGTGAACGATACCCAACAAAGATTTGATACAGATGTTTTGATTAAAAAAATCAGAACTACATTGTTGAAATCTGGCACAGCACAAATTGCAACTAATTTCTCTGGCGAAGATACAACAACAGAAAAAATGCGCAGCATGCGCACAAACGCAGAATACGACCAAGAAACCATTGCAAAGACCGGAACATTGGTTGCACCGAACATGTCATTATCTGGAAAAATGTTGCAAAGAAATTTAAAATTGGATTCGGGCTGGTTTTCATCTGTTGATACACGCGTAGAATATTATTTACAATTAACATTAACGGATTTGAAAACAGGACTTTCAGTTTGGGAAGATGAACAGCCAATTATCAAAGAAGGCACCCACGCCCCAACATGGTAAAGAAAATATATCAACAAAAAACCGGCGAATGCCGGTTTTTTTACTAAATTAGTCAATTACCCCAAACATGTCATTGTAGCGGGGATGTTCTTTGCCATGAACCAAACATTTCGATAATCTGACATATAAAGGCATGCCAAAAATATTGCGCATACCATCAAAACAAAAAGGACACTAACCTTTTTCCCATGCAGACAATACACTGCGATATTATAAAGCAAAAATAGCATATATGAATCGACAATCACACTTATCAACCACATAGATGTACAATTAAATGCCAATGTGTTCAAAATCAATGCAAGTGGATATATAAAAAACATAGATGCAATCCCTTTGACCGCGATTTCCCAGTCCCTATCGCCACCTGTCACTTCGGATACCAACATCATCAACCCAGCAAACACGAACAATAAAATAACCGCCAACACAGGGAAACCAATCAATGTACGGAACAAAGAAAATATTGTAAACGCATCCCCACGAACCAGATTCAAAATCAAAACAACTATTCCACCAACCAAGCCCCAAAGAAATGCCTTTAATATCGCATCTTCCATTTTGCCGTCTGCGACAATGCGGGAAAAAAAGTATTTGGGCTTAAAAAATATATCTGTCAATTTAGCCAACCAACCCCTTTTTTTAATTTTTGTGGGTTTTGCCGGTTTCAAAGTTCTAGGATTTCTTCTTAATTTCATTTTTCGCCCCCTGGATATTTGCTTATTTATATTTTTGCTTTATAATTATAAAAAATCAATGGAAAAAAATATGAAAAAATTGGTTATTGTCGGTCGCCCAAATACTGGTAAATCGACATTGTTTAATGGCTTGACTAATTCGCGGGACGCGCTGGTTCACGACCGCCCTGGTGTCACACGCGATACAATTTCTGGCAATATGCCAAATCGCCCATGGGTGGTATTTGACACCGCGGGTCTTGAAAATGCAAAAACAGGTATCGCACATAATTCAACCGATATGGCAATAAATGCGATTGAAACGGCGGATGCAATTTTATTTGTTGTCGATGGTCGCGTGGGACTTTCACCAATGGATATTGAATGGGCAAAATTGGTTCATAAAAAATCAAAGGCACCTGCCCTACTTTTAATCAACAAATCTGAATCAACAAAAAGATTGGCTGATATACACGATTTTTACAAACTCGGATTTGGTGAACCAATTTTGATATCTGCAGAACACAAACGCGGATTTGATACAATTTACGAATTTATTGACGGGCTGTATACGACAGAATCTGCCGTATACAGCGAAAATGATTCAAAAATAAAAATTGCAGTTTTGGGTCAACCTAATGTTGGAAAATCTACATTTGTAAATCGTGTTTTGGGTGAAAATCGACAAATTGTTATGGATGCCCCGGGCATCACACGCGATACTGTGAAAATACCAACACACTTTTATGGTCGCGATATCATATTAATGGATACGGCGGGACTGCGGCGCAAAGCGGGTGTGACAGATGATGTGGAAACTTTGTCTGCATTAAAATCATTGGACGCAATTGAAAAATCGGACATTGTAATTTTAATAGTCGATGCCACAAAAAACATTGAAAACCAGGCATTATCAATTGCGGCGCGCGTATATGACGCGGGGAAAATTTTATGTGTTGCACTTAATAAATGGGATTTGGTTGAGCCATTAGAGCGGGATGAAAAATTATTAAAATTAAAACATCAATTTACTAATTCTTTTCATCAGATTATAAAGCCGATGATTTTGGCGATATCTGCGGAAAAAGGAACCGGTGTTCAAAATTTATTTAAAAGAATTTATGAACAATGGGATATTTCAAAAACAGACACCCCAACCAGCTTGATTAACAGAATTGTTGAAAAATTGGTTGCGGACCGTCAACCACCAATGTCGCGCCTTAAACGACCGATGAAGATTAAGTTTGCACGCCAAACGGGGCATCACCCAATTAAATTCACAATCAATGTTGGTGGCGCATCTGATATCCCAGAATCTTATACACGATATCTGCGCCGTGGAATTGCAAATGCCCTGCATCTGGAACATTTACCGATAATAATTGAATATAAAAAAGACGCAAATCCATTTGATTAAAAAAAACTGCCATACGGCGGTTTTTCTATCTTATACACTTTTGTGCAAAGTCAATTATTGACCCATAAAGCACTGCGAAAAAGAAACACACACTACCCCCAATTACGAACAAATGCCAAAGTGCATGTGCAAATTTAAGACGCCGCCATAAATAAAAGATTACACCAATTGAATAAGATAAACCACCCGCCAAAACGAACCACATTCCACGCGCTGATATAGTTTCTATCATCGCAGGCAATATGAAAAGCAGCGCCCAGCCCATAATTAAATAAAGCGCAACCATCCATTTTGGCTGTTTATGTGGACTGGATATCTTCATAACAGCGCCAAAAATAACAACCGCCCAAAGAATCCCAAACATTGTCCATCCCAATGCAGTATGTCCACATCGATTTAGATTTACCAACAAAAATGGTGTATAAGTCCCAGCAATCAGCGCATAAATAGCGATTGAATCCCACACTTCGAAAAAACATTCACACCTGTCACCAATTGTTGCATGACACATGGTTGAACCAAAATAAAGCGTAAACATCGTCACCCCAAATATAGAGCATGCAACAATCGCCCAAACATTATGATAATACACAGCCCAGCCAACCAATAAACACAATCCCGCCATGGCAAGACCAATCCCTATTCCATGTGTTAAAATATTTAAAACTTCTTCGGATTTAGTGGATGGACGTTCCCAACGGAAAAGTCCCGTGGCCTGTAATAACTTCAACAAACCATATGCGTGTTTATCCTTTTTAACCGCACGCAATTTTTGTTTTACTATCTTTTTATTTTTTACCATTTCCCTTTCCTTTTCATTAAATAATCATGCTGATTCTATCACGAACACGTTTGCCACCCAAGACCTGCATAACAGAATATAAATCTGGTGTGTTCGTGCGACCCAACATTGCGACACGCAAATTCATTGCAACCTCGCCTGGCTTTAACCCCAGTTTTTCCGCCGTATACACGATTTTTTGCCACCAAGAATCTTTATCATCTGATTCATTAAAGCCAGCCAAAAATTCACGCAAAGCATCAATGTTATATTCATATTCGCGATTTGGTGTAAACAAGAAATCAAAGAACGGCGCAATCTCTTTTAATGTTTGCTGCCAAGTAATGAAATCTTTACGAATGCGTTTTGGATTATCACGTTCAATAGATAATATAGATGTTAAATAATCAATATTTTCAACCTGTTTTTTATTATCATCGTTTCCATAAACACCCGCCCAATCAACAACAGATTTTACTAAATCGGGGACAGACATAGTCGCGATATATTCTTTGGCCCACCATTCTAATTTCTTCATATCAAACAAAGCCCCCGACATAGGAATCTTTTTCGGCTTCATTTCATATTCCCAATAATTTTTAACCGCGCCTTTCATCTTGGCATCTTCGTAACCAGATGCCAAAATATTTCCCAAATATTCAATTACTGATTCGGTCGGCCAACCTTCTTGTAAAAAGAAATCAACATTACATTCGGGATCTTTGCGTTTAGACATCTTGCGCTGCTTGCCCGTTTCCGAATCGATTTTATCCAATGTAGATGTATGTATATAAAGCGGTGGTGTCCAACCCATTGTGCGGAACAACTGATAATGCAAAGGTAATGATGGCAACCATTCTTCACCACGCACCACATGTGTTGTTCGCATAAAATGGTCATCAACAAGATGCGCAAAATGATAAGTTGGCAAACCATCATTAGATTTTATCAACACCAAATCTTCATTATTTTCTGGAAAAGATATAGAACCACGCACCGAATCTTTACAATAAATTCTGTTTTCTGGATTTCCATTTGAATATAAACGAATCGATGGAACTTCGCCATTATCAAGATGCGCAATTATTTCATCATCTGTTAAATTTCTGTCCCTTGCCCATTCGCCGTAAATACCGGTGGCAAAACCAGCAGATGTTTGTTTTTTACGAATTTCATCCATCTCTTCGGCTTTTAAAAAGCAAGGGTATGCCAGACCTTTTTCCAATAAATATGCAGCGACACTATGATAAATATCTTTGCGTTTTGATTGATAATATGGACCATATTTTTCATCGTTATTATATTTGAAACCAAAATTAGCCATTGCGTTTTTAACAACCTCAACCACACCACTTACTTCGCGTTTTGTATCAGTATCTTCGATACGCAACATAAAAACACCACCTGATTGTTGTGCCAATTTATAATCAATCAATGCACCATACAAATTTCCAATATGCATAAAACCCGTTGGACTTGGTGCAAAACGCGTGACAAAAGCGCCCTCTTTCAATTGACGCGGGGGAAATTTCGCTTCTAATTCTTCCAATGTGTATTTTGGCGCACCACCCAGCACGCGTGCTATTAAATCTTTCGATAGTCCATTACGCATTTTATTTCACCTTGTTTTTTAGCCAATTAATTCTATACTAAATATATGGAAAAACAAGAATTAAAACATTTTGACAGTCAAAATATAAGAACTTTTGGTCGCCGGCATGGTAAAAAGTTATCGGCCCGAAAACAGTTTTTAATGGAAAATCTTTTGCCTAAAATCGCGCCAAAAACCGATGAATCTGGCGCAATCCTAGAAATAGGATTTGGTAATGGCGAACATTTGCGCGAATTGTCGATTCGAAATCCAGACAAAATAATTATCGGCGCAGAACCTTTTGCGAATGGTGTTGCCGCCCTGCTATCTGCCATAACAAACGAATCGGATAACAATGTATTGAACGAATACAAAAACATTCGTGTTTTTAATGACGATGTCCGTTTATTATTAAAAGATTTCAAAAATATAAAATTTTCTGAAATATGGATTTTACATCCAGACCCATGGCCAAAGACAAGACATGAAAAGCGCCGCTTACTTAACCATGAATTTTTAAACTTGCTTTCTAAACATATCGGGGAAACCGGAAAAATAATAATTGGAACAGACCATTGGGAATATTACGATTGGATAATAGAGCAGTTAAAACAAACCAATCTTAAAATTCAAACAACTGAACTCGACACAATAAAAACACGATACCAGGTTAAAAACAAAGCCGGAACAACCGCACCCAAATATTTAATTCTTGGTAATTAATAATCGAGAAAAAAGCGCAATTTTTCTGATAACTCTGGTCTTTCACTTTCGACCAACCTTATAACTTGATCCATACGATCGAAACTATTATTTAACATAAAATGTAACTCACACTCAGTATCCCAATTTTGAAGCATACCATAAATTCTCCCCACAAAATCAGAACGATTTTTCATATCTTCTTTTAATGTAATCCCAAAAGCATCCAGACGCAAATCGCGTAATTTTTGAAAAATCATTGACCAATTATTAACATCTATATCTTCTATGTCCATAACCAGAGATAAATCATGTCCAAAGAACAAATCATCACGCACAGGTAAAATTTTATCTATGAAAACATCAAAATCACGCTGACTTAGAAATATTTGAACCCCTGTTGCACCCTTTTTACAAACATGGGTTATATTTTTTACCAAATCTGACATGTCTTTATCAATATCTTTGTGGTTTAAAGAAACCATGAACCTAGTGTAAATCTTGACATCAAATTTTTCCAAATACACCCAAACAAAAGGAATCATTTTATCTGGCACAGATATCAAATGAATATCACTTTTGATAATATAGTCCGCCATAACAGCCAAATCGTTTGTATCTGGCAAATCGTCGCACCACAAAGCAGCCCTTTTATCAGAATCAGAAAAAATTTCATTTATTTCTATCATTATATTTCCAGTTTATCATAAATTGTGATATAATAGAAATAAAATGAGAAATAAATTTGAACATTTTTTATTATCGTTCTTACTTGGCATTGCTATTTTGCTGGGGCTTTCTTTTTGGCTGAACATCATTTACGGATTTAATTTATTTTCAAAAGAACACTGGAACGAACTGGCACGATTACAGGCAGAACAAATCCCAGTTAGTACTGGCTTCTATGCTTCAATTGTTATCGCTGTGTTTATATTCGTGTTTGGCATACTGTTATTATATATTGTCCCTACAATTAAACGCACACAAAAAAAACCATCAAACAATTTTTTAAGCACTATGCCAATGGTCCCAGTACACAAAGAAGAAAAGAAAGAGGATAATACAGTTATTGAACATCAAATGCCAAAACTAAACCTGTCACAACCACCAAAATTAAATTTACCATCTAATATGGCAAGTATTTTACAACAACGCAATGAAACCAATCAAAGAAAACCGGAAGAATCTGTGCCAGATTACAACACTATACTGGCTCAAATATTCAAAGCCAAAGGATTTACAGTTAAACCAAATCCTGTGATTTCCAGATTTTCCCCTAATCTTTTTGCAATTGCGCCAAATGAGATTATTTGGATTGGTGCGGTGGATACAGATATTGATAAATTACAATCTGCAATAAACAGATTGGAAAACATATTCACCGAAACATTGGAAGATATTAAAATCAATATAAACGCATTTCTGGTGGATACAAAAAACACCCAACCGGCCAGTGATTCTATTTTTGTTTTTAAATCCATAGAAGAATTAAAAACATTTGTAACCGAATTACCACCAGCATGGCCAAACGATATGTCCAATGCAGAGCAAGAAAATTTTGATGCATATTCTGAATATATTGATACAATAATTCAGTATGTTAAAAATATGGGGTAATGCAGAATAATGCAATTAAATGAACATAGCGCACTTGAACGACTTGCTGCACTAGGGCTGGACGATATGCCGGTAATGGAATACACGCCCAAACATTGTATATTAGAATCTGATTGGTTTAAAAAATATTCAACCCTTCGTCATGAATTTTTATCATCACTAAGCGATTCTTTGGAAGAGATTGCATTTATGAATCTACCCCAAGATGAATTTATTGGATTAATTACTGGACAATCTTTACCTGAAAATCTATCAATTCGATTTAAAATACCTTTACTTTGGGGTGGCGAATTAAGTATTGATAATATGTTTTTGTGTTTTACTTTTCCACATTCTTATAATCTGGACAGGTTCATTATTGAACAAAGTGATGCAAAGACGGTTTTTTTGCCGAATCCTGAACGAAAGATATATTTAACCACACATACTGGTGGTGGCGGCGCTGGTGGAAATTCCGCATCAGACCGTTTAAGCCAAAGCGCATTTAATTTTATGTCTGGACGGGGGAACGAATAACAAATGACAGCGACAGAATTTTTATCTTTGATTAAATCTAGGGGTGCCACAGTTTTCCCAGTTACCAAGACGGTAAATTTGACTATATTGAATACCGGTTTACAAAACATGCGTGCTGCAATGTTGCAACCATTTATGATTGACTTATACAATAATTGTTCTGGCATAACACTGGGGTCCGCTTGTATTTTTGGTGCATCAGAAACTCAACGCGGAATAAAATATCCCCTTCCTTCGATTGAAAAAGTTAACCATGATATGATGGGCAACAAGAATTTATTTGGGAAAACAGTTTTTGGTCGAAATGATTTATTTTGGTTTGCTTTTGATGTAAATGGGACATGCTTTATGTTGGATAATTTAACATTAACCCCATTACGCAAATATGACGATCCATATCGTGCAATGCTTGATTGTTTAATTGTTGGGAAAATATAAAATGCATAAAATTTCTGTATCTTTATCGGGACATCAAACTAGTGTTTCTTTGGAACAAGAGTTTTTTGAATTGCTAAAAAAATTCGCAAACGAACAAAAAACATCTGTTGCAGCAATTATCCAACAGATTGATTCAAGCCGGAAACCTGGCTCTAATCTCTCTTCTGAAACAAGGATATGGATATTGAAACAAATATTGAAAACATCAAAATAAAAGCCATCCATAAATTGCGTCCAACCATCCTATACGGTGTAAAATGCGTTCCCCAAACAAATCCATCCAAAGAACCAGTTTGTCCAACAGGTAACATTGATATCACATTACCATCAGAAGAAACAAAAGCACTTATTCCGGAATAATTAGCACGAACAACCGGGACACCAGATTCAATTGCATATCTGCGAACCATATCAAGATGTTGATAAACACCTGGTGTAGTCCCAAACCAATTATCATTCGTTATATTAATAATCGCATTTGGCAAAGCCCCTTCTGGAATCAAAGAATCAGAAAAAATTATTTCGTAACAAATTGCTGGTGCAAACACAAAATCACCGTATCGCGTATTTATTGTTATCAATTCTTTACCATCCCCAGGTGTTAAATGCCCCGGGGTTGGGACCAAGCCGCCAAATGGACCATATTCACCAAACGGAACAAGATGAGATTTACTATACAAATGTTGAACATCGCCACTTTTATCTGCAATAATCATGGAATTATAATATTTTCCATCATTATAATAATTTGCCCCCATCACAACATTGGTATTCAAAATGGACGCAAAAGGGAAACTTTTATTAACCATAGTATACGGATAAGTTGTTTCTGGAAAAACGATTATATCTGGAGAAATAGTTGTATCTTCGGTTGCCCAAATGAACAAATCACGAATTTTTTGATTGGCAATATTTCTTGCTTCATCTCTGGATGTTGGTGACTTGTATACGGCAGATTTAGCGGGTTGTACGATTCTTATAACAGGATATGGTGATACATTTTCCCTATCTGATAATTTCATATTATGATAACCATATACACAACCAATTAACAATAAAACAATATACACACAAAAAACAAACAAACATGATTTTTTATGCTTATTGCGACAAATTTCTACAAAAGACGCGATTAAACCAACAATCACAAAACTTAATCCAATCGATCCCCACAAAGAAATAGAATTTATCACGATGGGCATCCCCATCGTTATATTAGATATTGGATTCCATGGGAAACCAGTTAAAAACCATTCGCGTCCCCATAAAACCAAAGCCCAAACACACGCGAATAAAATCGCGCTATACGGCGATTTTCGCTGCATATAACGAATTACAGCGAAAGGCAAAGATAATACAAGCCCGCATACCAAACCAATACCAATCAATGCAGGGATTGTCCATACGGCGAATTGTTCTGCCAATTCTGGAATAACATATATAGAATTAAGCACCCACCAAAACATCGATATACCGTAAAATGCACCGTATACAAAAGATAACAGCCATGCTTTCCAAAAACTAACTTCATTTTTTTGTTTTCTTACCAACCAATACATGGCACCAATACCGAACAAAGATAAAAACCATAAATTAAAAGGTGCAAAACCGAACGAAGTTATAATACCTAATATAGCACTAGTAAAATACCACAAGAAACCATTTTCGCGTATTTTCAAAGATTCAATCCATGTAATAAATTTACCAGGACAACAAGATTTATCAGCGCAAGAAAATTCATCATCATACGGATTTTTATATCCCAATTTTTTCAAGATTTGAATTTCTTTATTTTCCATTATATTCGCATCTTTTTCTTTGATATGGTCAAAACCTTGGAGATGCAACATACCATGAACAACCATATGCGCAACATGTTCCACCACAGAAATTCCCGCTTCTTTTGCTTGTTTTTTAACCGTTGACAGCGAAATAAATATATCACCCAACAAAACATCATCGCCCAATTCAAAAGACAACACATTGGTTGGTTTATCAATACCACGATATTGTTTATTCAAAGCACGAATTTGTTTATCATTAACCAATGTAATAGATACCTCTGCCCTATTGTATACAGGCAAAACCGCTGCATTGGCGATTTTTTCAAAATCTATATTATACTTTTTCCAATTTTTATCATCATAATTGATATAAACTTTCATGGATAAACCTTTATAACTATGAACTTGATAAATTCATTATTTAATACAATAATTATATCATAAATAAACACAAAGCAAAATAAAATGACAAGACCATTGGCAGATTTAATGCGCCCCAAAACAATTGATGAAATTTTGGGACAAACAGATTTACTGGGCGAAAATGGAATTATTCGCCAGATGGTAAACAATGGGAATTTATCAAATTTGGTTTTATGGGGACCGCCAGGATGCGGTAAAACTACAATAGCACGCGCATTGGCTAATTCCGTTGATATGGATTTTGTTCCACTTTCCGCTGTATTTTCTGGAACGGCAGACATTAAAAAAGTTATGGAAGCGGCAAAAATGAATCGCGACATTGATCGCAATACCCTGCTGTTCATTGATGAAATCCACCGGTTTAATAAAACACAACAGGATACATTACTGCCTTATCTTGAAGACGGCACAGTCACTTTTATTGGTGCAACAACTGAAAACCCTAGTTTTAATTTGAACAACGCCCTGCTTTCGCGTTGTCATGTTTGTGTATTAAAACCGCTCTATACGGCAGATTTATTGGTATTGATAGAACGCGCAGAAAAATTTTTGAATAAAAAATTACCACTGACGGATAATGCCAAAATTCATCTTTGCCAAATGGCAGATGGTGATGCCCGCTTTTTATTGAACAGCATTGAATACATTGCATCCGCCAAATTCAAAAAAGATTTAACACCGGAAAAATTAGACAGCGCAATTCAAAAACGCGCGCCAATGTCCGACAAAGATGGTGATGAACATTATAATTTAATATCCGCGGTTCATAAATCTTTGCGTTCATCTGATACAGATGCCGCACTTTATTGGGTTGCGCGGATGATAACATCTGGCCAAGACCCGCGTTATGTTTTACGCCGCCTTACCAGATTTGCAATGGAAGATGTCGGATTGGCGGACCCGAACGCAATGCAAATCGCTTTGGCTGCATGGCAAATTTACGAAAGAATGGGCTCACCAGAGGGCGACATTGCAATTACAGAATTGGTTATCTATTTGGCAACTGCACCAAAAAGTATTTCTGCGTACAAGGCACAAAATGCTTCGTATAAAGTGGCACGCGAAACAGGTTCGTTAATGCCACCAAAAAATATTTTAAATGCACCAACAAAAATGATGAAAAATTTGGGATACAGCGATGGGTATGTTTACGACCCAGAAACAGAATCTGGCTGCAGCGGTCAAAATTGTTTCCCCGAAAATATGAACCGCGTAAGTTTATACCAACCAGTTGAACGCGGTTTTGAACGCGAAATCAAAAAAAGATTTGATTATTGGAACTCTTTCAGAAAAAAATAATTTTTTTCAAAAACCTTAGAATAATATTTTGATATCAATTCCACCCATCACTTCGCCATCACTAAATTCATAATCAAAGTGTCCAACATATTGGGTATTTCCAAATTGTTTAATCAATTTCAAATTCAACCATTCTTGGTTATCAAGTATTTTCTTGTTTGTAGATTTACGAAAGTCCAAACCAATACCAGCGCGCCAATCATATTTGAAACGAAAGTATGCCTCTGGAATAAAATTCAAATAAGAAAGCCCGCGGTCATTATCAAAAACCCATGTTGATTTGACTGTTCCTGCCAATGTCACACCTGTAAATCTGCGACCAAAACGAAGCCCCGCATAATACGAAGAATCTGCATATTCAGGTGTTCGAACATGTGAAGAACCCCATAATTTCAAACCAAACAGCGCATCAGAAATGATTCTTGATTCACCGTCCCCATGGTTCATACGATAAACACCGCCAAGTTCCGTTGCAGAAAAACCATTTTCGTGATGTCCGGAAAAATCCCATTGATAAAGAATGTTAGCATGTATAACAAGATTATCATTTATACCATAATCTAGATATTGCCCAAGACGCATTTTTTCATCAGCAAAATACAAAAAAGTATCAGATAAAAAATGATTATCAGCCGTCAAAAACAACGGGTCCGAAGTATCTTTCGCCAATATATCTTCGATAGTGACTTGTTTATAATCAGAACCAGATGATGAATAGTTATATGTTGGAATTGATTCTTCGGTCATATCATCATTAACCGAAGTATCGGACAACACAACACCTTCGCAATACGCATTAAATCCCATACACACCGCGAACAAAGATAGCAATATCTTTTTCATCATCTGGCACCAAAATATAATCAATCAAACATTATTAGAAATACAAGATGGCTTGGACACCAATCTTCCATTCGTTGTAATCTTTGAGTTTGTAATCACCAGTTGTATAAACAACACTTGTTCCAGAGGCAATACCAGGTTGTAAACCTGTCACATCTGGATTCACATCATACATAAAGTATTCTTTTTTCTTGTCAGATGCAGAATCATACAAAGATGTGGATGCGTAAAGGTTAAGAGCAAACATATCGCCTGGCTGCCAACCGATTGCGCCCTTGATATTCAACTGTTCATGCCAGTCATAATGACCATAAATCAATTCACCATTTAATGTGAAATATTTATTTAACACAGCGAATGCACCAAGACCACCTTCGATTTGGAAAATATCTTTGGTATCTGTTTTATATGAAAGCATCATATAGTCGCCATCGCCTTCGACATAAGCACCATAAATATCACCCTTGGTCAATCTGGAATACCCAGCACGTAACAAGCCATATACAGTTGTTCTGTCAATTTTATATCCTGCCTTTAATTCACCAATAAATGTATTTGCTGTTTTTCTTTGGTGTTGATAATACGCAGAAATCATTGCAATCCATTCATCGTTATCAACAAAGCGGTCTTGTATCCCGATTCCAAAAAGATTGAGCCCTGATGAAGAATAACTTGCAGTTGGATCACCTGTGGACCAATCTTTGAATTTTGTCTTTGTGCTATCGTACTGTCCCATTACAATCACAGCCAAAGTATCAGTTATACCAAAACTAAAATCTTCTTTGACCAAGAATTGTCTTGTTTGTTCTTTTGCGCTGTAATCAGCAACTTCATAAGACACTACATTGCCATATGTAGAAGAAGCAGAATCCAAATCCATCGCATTAGCATTTAACACATCAAATTTAAAATTATTTCCAGCATAAGCAAAATCTGTAACCGAACCAAATCTGCCTTTTAATGGCTGGAAGAATGGATGAGCCAAGAAATATTTACGTTCTTGGGTTGAATAAGTTCTTGTTGTTGTTTGTTTTTCACGAACAACATAGCCATCATTATAATTGTTATAGCTTCTATTATCATATCTATAATTATCATTATAATTTGAAGAATATGTAGTAGTTGTTTTTGTTTGTGCAGGAACAACTTCATAAGAAGATGTTGCACGTTGCTGTGATGGATAATAGAAATTATTTTGAATAGAATTGCTGTATCCACCATTTTTACGAGTTGTTGTCGTAGTTTTATATGCACCAGATTTCGTAGCAGGTTTCGTTGTATAATAATCTGATGTAACATTTGTATTGTAACCGTTCGCCGCAACCGCAGGTGCAACAACAGCCAAAGCCAAAGCAATAGTATATATTTTCATAAAAGAACTCCTTTTCTTTAATTCTGATTATATCATAAAAAAATAATATATAAAAGCCAAAAATTTAAAATTATAAAATATGTCGTTTTCCGCCAGAATCAGGCGCACTGACCACACCTTCGTTTTCCATACGTTCGATTATGGTTGCGGCCTTGTTATATCCGATACCCAATCTGCGTTGAATATAAGAAATCGTGGGCTTTTTATCGTGGACGACAATTTCTTTGGCTTGTTCATATAAATCATTTGATTTGGCTTCTTTTGACACAGGCATTCCAGGAACAGTCCCACCATCAGTCCCATCTTCTGATGTGACCCCTTCGGCATAATCTGGCTCGCCCTGTTCACGCAAAAATTCTGCGACACGATTAACTTCGTCATTATCAACCAGTGCAGCATGAATACGCACTGGGGCGCGTCCCGCTTCACTAAACAACATATCGCCCTGGGGCAATAATTGTTCTGCCCCCTTTTCCCCAAGTGTTGTCATAGAATCAATATTAGAACGCGCTTGGAAAGAAATACGCGTTGGGAAATTCGCCTTGATAACACCGGTAATAACATCCGCACTGGGGCGCTGGGTCGCCATAACAAGGTGAATACCCGCAGCACGTGCCTTTTGCGCCAATCTTTGCACGCACATTTCAACATCTTTGCGTGCGATAGTCATTAAATCAGCAACCTCGTCTATGATAATAACCATATACGGCATATCAGACAAATCAATCGCACGTGTTTCAAATTCGAATTCGCCGGTTTCACTATCTGTTCCGACGACAACTTGTTCAGTTAAAACTTCGCCACTTTCGCGTAAATTTGCGACTTTGGCATTATATTCGCCGATATTACGAACCCCCAGTTTTTTAAGTTTTTGATACCTTTCTTCCATATCACGCACAGACCATTTTAATGCATTAACTGCTTCTGTTGCATCTGTCACCACAGGTGTAATAAGATGTGGTATATTTTCCCACGCAGCAAAATCAACTGCCTTTGGATCAACTATCATCAATTTGCACTTATCAGGTGTAAAATGATAAACAATTGATGTAATTATTGATTGAACAAATACGGACTTACCAGAACCTGTGCGTCCAGCGACCAACATATGTGGCATTTTTGCCAAATCATAATACATCGCATCACCACTTATGTTAACCCCCAGCGCAAGTGGTATCGCATACTTTGAATTTATGAACGCAGGATTAGACATCAAAGTTTGATAACGAACAACTTTTCTGTCTTTGTTCACCATTTCAATACCGATATATTGTGTCCCCGCAATTGGTGTAATACGAATTTTCTCAGCCGCCATTGCGCGTGTCATATCATGTGCAGTATCAGTAATTTTGTTAATACGCGTTCCAGGTTCTGGTTCAAATTCATACTGTGTGACGATTGGTCCAGGTTTGATTCCAACAACCTTGCCATAGATTCCAAATTCTTCAAAATGGTCTTGTAATAAAACAGCCGTCTGTTTAAATTCAGGTGTAATAACATTTTTACCGAACACAGATTTTTCCAATAATTCTGGGTCTGGCAATTCATATTCATGTGCCTGGGCAGCAGACCCAACAGCAATCAATTTTTTACGCGATGCTTTGCGGCGTTTTGGTTTTTCTTGTTCTTCTTCTTCCTCTTCATCTTCTGTTTCTTCTTCTTCGTATTCTTCTTCTGGCTCTTGCTCTTTCATTTTCATTAAATGGAAAGCGGTCAAGCACCAGCGGAATAAATTATAAGTTTTAATTGCAGCGGTCTTTACATGATGCCATTGAACATGCAATAACATTCCCGCCATAAACAAAAATAACCCGACCAATAATATACCAACAGGAACAGATGCAACAGATAATAATGACCCAATATCTGCGGAAACAATAGCGCCGAATAATCCACCAAAACTGCCAGACGGGAACATTAAACCAAAACCAGCACATCCGACACACAAAGTGATAAAACCACGCAATAAATTATATTCTGGTGCGCGTTCTTCTTCCCACGCAATCAGCAAACTAAGTCCGAATCTGGCAAGACAAAGAAGCAAAAATAATGTCGGTATAAACCCAACCACATACCGAAAAAAAGCGACAGTTCCACCGATTATACCCTGACCACCAAAAGTACTTTGCGTTGCAAAACCCGACAGATAAGAACCACCAAAAAACAAAGCCAAGATTAACAAAAGCGCAATTAAACAAACCAATGCGCCCAATGCGCGCATGGACAGATTACGC
The DNA here is from genome assembly GCA_902771095.1 of uncultured Pseudomonadota bacterium. Lineage (GTDB taxonomy): Bacteria > Pseudomonadota > Alphaproteobacteria > Rs-D84 > Rs-D84 > Enterousia. Next base: position 939 of record CACXVH010000001.1, on the reverse strand, counting down.
AACAACGCAGAAATACTTTCTGGCAAAAACTTTGATTTTTTATCCATGGTTGGTATTTTATCATAAAAAAAACACAAAACAAAGTTTAAAAAATTTTTTACTGCGCATTAGTTGCCAGCGACCCCGAACACCGCCCGACGGAAAACGGGGGCGTACAAGACGCTGCGCGCGCAGTAGTCCGCACAGTTAAGCAAATTGCCTTTCGTTCCTTATTAATTGAAACAATCATAGCAACTTTAAAATCTTTCCGCAATATCAAAAATTTGGAAAAATTAAAAAGGGGTGTATTATGGTTGCCCTGTAAACATTGCACGATAGAACCTTGCTGGCGCTCTATCATGCATCGAACAATAATTGGCACAACCTTCTGCACAATCGTACACATTATCTGCAAAAACCCAAACAGATGGTGTAATATTGCATTGTGTTCCACCAGAAGGTGTATATTTTGTTGCTTTACACCAACAATTTTCCCCATTTCCTGCTAACGTTAATTCACTTTCTGTCGCAATCCAATCTGACGACGGTGCAACCCATTTCCACCGCCCATTATTACTGTCCCTGTTATTTCCTGTTTTAGCACTACATTTTGATTCTCCGTATGCTATACCATGACTAAAAGCGGCAATCCATTCACCAGAATTTAAACCACTAACATAACTATTGTCACAATTGCTTTCAATTTCACCTTCCCGTACATCAAAATATACACAAGAATTCGTTGAACTACGTGATGCAACATATGTTAACTCACCTACCTCTACCTCACCATCAATAACCAAATTTGATAAACTACACTGTGCTGGTTGACGAACCCGCCAACCCTTAAATGTATATCCGGTTCTTGTTGGAATTGTTGATGGCGGGGTTAAAGAATCGTCATATACGCAACTTTGTGATGCAACTGGCACATTTTGTATTTCCGTGTCACCATTATAC